>QIKG01000295.1 GCA_003232965.1 Oceanospirillales bacterium | reverse complement strand
GCTTATTTCGCCCGTGCCGCCTTCCGGCGACGACCCCGCTGAATCAGCAGAACCCAATAATATGTGATTAAGCCTATTTGCGTGATGGCCAGCCAGCGCCCGTCGGGCAGTGTCCAGGCTTCGGTTATCGCAAACATAAAGTGTGGCATGCTGATATAGGCGCCGATAATTGCTTTTCTCAGCGAGCCTTTGAGAATTCCCAGCAACGGAAAGAGCAGGGGCAATGCGAATATTCCTGCCAACCAGGCAGATTGATAACCGACCGGGGTTGGCAGTAACCACAGCCAGATGGGCTGCAGTATCAGCAGTAGCAGATAAGCTATGCTGGTGATTTTAGCTTGCATTGTCATCAATAATATCCAGAACACTCTCGGGTGGGCGGCCAATGCGTGCTTGTCCTGCAGAAAAAACAATCGGGCGTTCAATCAATCGAGGGTATTGGTTCATGGCCTGAATCAAGGCTTCTTCACTGAGTGCTGCATTATCCAAGTGATTTTCCTGATATTCTGATTCGCCTTTACGCATCAATTCCCGTGCACTATCCATACCTAATAGTGTCAGTGCATTTTTAATTTCTGCGGTACTTGGTGCGGCATCCAAATAGGTGATGATTGTGGGTTCAATGGCCCGCTCTTGCAGGATTTCTAGAGTTGCGCGGGATTTTGAACAGCGTGGGTTGTGCCAGATGGTTACAGTCATTGAAGTGCTCTTTAGGTGAAGGAGTTTTAAGGCTTATTGTAACGCCTTATACCGGCTCGTGAGTGCGGTACAATAGAGATATTATGGTATCAGAAAAACAACCCAAGCTAAAAAACCACTATGATCAGCGGTTTTTTCGCACCTTGGGCCAACATTTATGGCGGCATTTCAAGCGTGACCGCTTGTTTGAAGTAGCCGGGGCACTCAGTTACACCAGCCTGCTAGCAATTGTGCCGTTGCTGGCGGTAGGCTTAGGGATTATTTCTTCGTTCGAAGTATTTAAGGACTGGAGTGATAATTTGCAGGATTTTATCTTCAGAAATTTTGTCCCCAGTGTCGGTCAAGAAGTCAAAACCTATATCCAGGTGTTCATGGCCAGTACCTCAAAATTGACGATGATAGGAACCCTGTTTCTTATTGTTACAGCCCTGGCTTTAATGTCGGCCATTGAGAGTGCCTTTAACCGCATCTGGCGGGTGACATCAGAACGCACATTTTTATCCAAAATGGTAATGTTCTGGGCGGTACTAACATTAGCGCCATTGTTGATGGGTGCCGCGTTGGCGTTGACTGCACGGCAATCGCTTACGGGCTTTGACCTGGCGTTTGCCCATAGTATTTGGTTTGAAACTCTGGCTATTTTTCTGTTTACCTGGGGCGCACTTACCCTGATTTTTATTCTTATACCCAACCGGCAAGTGAATTGGCGGCACGCGGTTATCGGTGGACTGATTTCGACGATATTATTTCAGTTGGCGAAAAAGGGCTTCGTTGTCTATGTTTCCGGTGCCAACTACAAAACAGTTTATGATTCGATGGCAACTATTCCTATTTTCCTGTTCTGGATTTATATTTCCTGGGTGGTAGTGTTATTTGGTGCATCACTAACAGCGGCGTTAACAACTTTCCGCTATCGCCGCAGTGAATGGCAGTGGCCACGGCACTTGGAACTTCAACTGCTATTTCGTTTGCTGGCCGATTTGTTGAAGGCGCAGAAAAAAGGTATTGCTTTAAGTCTGGAAGATATACTTAGCGTAGAACCTTCAGCCGCAGACTCTCAAATTTTGACTATGTTAGGAGATTTACAGAAATCGGGACTGGTCATGCAGTCGGAGCATAATGGCTGGCTGTTGAGCCGTAACCTCGATGAAATTAACTTTGAAAGCCTGCTAAAGGTGGGAGACTATTCTCTACCATTAGCTTGGATTGCTGAACTACCTGCAAGTGAACGCATCGATCAACGCTTTAAAGCATTAATGACAGAGTTTCATTCAGGCTCTGAACCCGCTTTAAAACGAACACTGCAAACGAGCTTACAAGCAGAACAACCTTTTAATCAGGAACCTAAATAAACCACTATGTATAAAATCAGCCTCTTATTTAGTATATTTATCGCCGTCTTTCCCAACCTCTCTCAGGCGGAAGACATTAAACCGGCCTACAATTTTTCATTAACGAATTTAGCGGGTAACACAGTGCAGCTTTCAGATTATCGGGGGCAGTGGGTGGTGGTAAATTATTGGGCCACCTGGTGCGCACCCTGTATAAAGGAAATTCCCGAGCTATCAGAGCTGCATAGTGAACGGGATGATATCACGGTGCTTGGGCTGGACTATGAAGATATCGAGCGCGCCCGCCTGGATGAGTTCCTGGCCAAAATAGAAGTCAGTTACCCGATCTTGTTGCTGGATGTTTACGCTATGCCGGAGGGTATGGAAATCCCGCGGGCCTTACCTACGACATACATAGTGAATCCTGAGGGAATGCGCGTGCGAACCTTCATCGGGCCGGTTACTCGCGCCGAAGTTGAAAAAGCGGTCGATACCGCGGCTGGTAAACAGTAATCACTATCATTTGATCACAGTTTTTTTGACGCAATGCAAGCTAGGTTTGATGGCAAGGTGGGCGTCTTTGCCTATTTACTATTTACCCTCCTTTACACCCCCTGTGTAGCCGCTGTGACTGCAACAGTAGGTTTTTGAGCTACTATTTTCCCTTAGAGGCCAACGCGCGTTGTACGGGTGCAAATGAATGCCGATGTAAGGGACAGGGGCCGTGCTTTTCCAGGGCGGCTCTATGTATAGCAGTCGGGTAACCTTTGTTTTTATCGAAGCCATATTGTGGCCAGCTCTGGTGCTGTTTCAGCATATAGCGATCCCGACTGACTTTCGCCAGAATGGAGGCTGCACTAATAGCAGCTTCAGTGGCATCCCCACCAATAATTGCGTCAGCTGTTATGCCGAAATCTGGACAGCGGTTACCATCTACCAAAACCAACTCAGGTTTAAGACTTAATCCAGCGACTGCTTTTTGCATTCCCAGTAGGGTGGCCTGGAGGATGTTGATACGGTCGATGATGGCCATTTCAATTTGAATAATATTCCAAGCCAAAGCCTGATCGCAAATAATATCAAAGAGTAATTCGCGTCGCCGAGCAGTAAGTTTTTTAGAATCATTAAGCCCTGTAATTGGTCTGTCAGGATTAAGAATCACGGCGGCAACACTAACTGGCCCGGCTAAAGGCCCACGACCCGCTTCGTCGACACCTGCGGTTACAGGGTTTGAATTAGGATCATTCAAGTTAGCAGGTCGTGGATGGCTGCAACGGCATTTTTACTAGCGTTTTGCCGCAGTTGTAAATGGATGTTGTGGAACGCCTGTTTAGCGAGTTGTTGTTTTTCCGGTTGCTCCAGCCAATCTATGACAGCATCTGCCAGGTTTTTCGGGCTGGCTTGATCTTGAACAAATTCCGGCACCAGCTTTTTTCCAGCAAGAATGTTAGGTAGTGAAAAATAGGCGCTTTTAATCAGCTTGAAACTGCGGGCGATAAAGTAGGTAAAGCCAGCAAGTTTGTAACACACTACCATTGGTCGCCCGATCAGCAAGGTTTCGAGCGTGGCAGTGCCTGAAGCTACTAGTACCACATCGCTAGCTGCAACAATATTACGCATTTGCCCTTCAAAGCAGCTTACCGGCAGTTTTTCAGGTAGCATTTGTTTGAAGATAGCCGTGAGTTTTGGATTTGCCAATGGCACTAAAAAATGACACTCTGGGTGAGCTGAATAAATAATTTGTGCTGCTGCAAGCATGGTTTCACCCAGTCGTTCGACTTCACTTGCACGACTGCCTGGCAACAATGCGATATAGCAAGGGCTATTGCTGGAATCGCACTTAAGACCCAAGGCTGTACGGGCTTCAATGGGGTCAGATTGCAAGGGGATTTCATCCGCCATTGGGTGACCGACGAAGCGGGCATCAACGCCGTGTTGGCGGTAAAAATTTGGCTCAAAGGGAAACAGCGTGAGCATTCGGTCAACCGATTGATGGATTTTTTTAACGCGTTTCTGCCGCCATGCCCACACAGACGGACTGACATAATGTACCGTTTTAATCCCTTTTGCCTTGAGTTTCTTTTCCAGTCCAAGATTGAAATCCGGCGCATCAATTCCGATAAAAAGATCGGGTGGGTTTTCTTCCAGACGTTTTAGTAATTGATGTCTGAGTGAGAAAATTCGAGGCAGGTGGCGTAAAACTTCAGCCAGCCCCATGACCGCAAGATCTTCGCTGTCAAACCAGACCTCACAACCGGCGGCCTGCATTGCGGGTCCTGCAACTCCCATAATTTGGCAGTCGGGATATCGTTGTTTTAATTCTTTAATCAGCCCCGCCGCCAGTTGATCTCCGGAGGCTTCACCGGCTACCATGGCTATACGAAGACGGGAGCTCATTGGTTCAGCGGCCTAGCGAATAATAGGCCGGTCAATTTTATTCAGGAAGTCTACTAGAACCTTAATTTCCGGAGAATCTGCAGCCATTTCCGAAAGTTTATCGCGCGCATCTTCTAGCCGCAATTCGGATCGATAAAGGGTTTTGTAGGCGCGCCGAACTTGCTGTATTTGTTCGGCAGTATAGCCCCGGCGGCGTAGGCCTTCGGTGTTTATACCCTTGGTTTTTGCTTTTTCACCGGAAACCACAACATAGGGTGGAATACTCTGGTTTACATGTGATGCGAATGAAGTAAAGCTATGCGCACCGACCGAGCAAAATTGATGAATCAGCGAATAACCAGATAATATTGCCCAGTCTTCTACTGTGACATGCCCAGCTAGCGATGCGTTATTGGCCATTGTGATGTTATTACCCAAGTTACAGTCGTGGGCAATATGCACGCAGGCCATAATCCAGTTGTCATTACCAATACGGGTGACACCAGTACCACCGACATGTTCGGAGGTTCCCCGGCTGAAAGTGCAAAGCTCGCGTATGGTGTTATTGTCTCCCATAATTAGAGCGGTATCTTCGCCGGCATATTTTTTATCTTGAGGTTCTTCGCCGATAGAGGCAAATTGGAAAATTCGATTGTTTTTACCCAGCGTGGTGCGTCCGTTCAAGATCACATGGGGACCAATGCGGCAACCACTGTCAATTTTTACGCTGGATTCAATAATACTAAAAGCCCCAACTTCAACATCATCTGCCAGTTCTGCTTTGGGATCAATCAGGGCGGTTGGGTGAATTCTAGGTTTCATTTTTAGTCTCTTTTTTCCGCACACAGAATTTCAGCACAGGCGGCTTTTTGGCCATCTACAAAGGCCTCACAGGAATACAAGCCCATGCCCATTTTAATGCGTTTCTGCACAGCCTTGAGTATCAGTTGGTCTCCAGGGACTACCAGTTTGGTGAATTTTGCTTTATCGACTTTGGCCATGTAAATGACTTTGCCACTGCCAGCAGTTTGTTCTTCCAAGTTGGCAAGCACCCCGGCTGCCTGTGCCATGGCTTCGATGATTAACACCCCAGGCATCACCGGGTGATCTGGGAAGTGTCCCTGAAAAAATGGTTCATTATGAGTGACATTCTTTATCGCAGTAATACTGGGCAACTCACCACTTTGGTGATCGATTACCCGATCAATTAACAGAAAGGGGTACCGATGCGGCAGATATTCTTTGATTTTCTCTATCGGTAAAGCTTGGAAATTAGTCATGGTTATTTATCTCTTTTTCTTTGAAGTAATTTTTTTATGGTTTTGTCCAGATGCCGTAAACGCGCCAGGTTTTTACGCCATTCGCTATGCGGCTGAGCTTCAACCCCTGAGCCATAATAACCAGGCTCAAGTATGGATTTGTTAACCATACTCATGGCAGTTATGGTGACATGATCGGAAATTTCAATATGCCCTCCAACCCCGCTAGCGCCGGCAATCATACAGTATTTGCCGATGGTTGTGCTGCCTGCAACCCCGGAGCATCCGGCCATTGCAGTATGTGCACCGATTTTAACATTGTGGGCAACTTGTACCAGGTTATCCAAGCGCACATCATTTTCTAACACGGTATCTTCAATTGCGCCTCGGTCGATAGTGGTATTGGCGCCAATTTCACAATCATCACCGATGACAACACTGCCCAGTTGTGGGATTTTTACCCAGTGATCTTGATCAAATGCTAGGCCAAATCCATCCGCACCGATGACCGCACCTGAATGGACAATTACCCGCTCACCCAGGCTTACCCCGTGGCAAAGAGTGGCGTTAGCATCAATCTGGCAGTCATTGCCAATGCTGACACCCGCCTCGATGACCACGCCGGCGGCGATAGAAACGCCACTGCCGATGGTAGTGTCCGGGTCAATGCTAGCGTGAGGATGAATAAATGCTTGAGGCTGATCAGCTTTGTAGATCAAATTGGCTATACGGGCATAATCTAGCTGCGGGTTAGCGCTGATTAAAACGGCTCCCTGATACTCATCAAGGTATTCAGCTGAGAGGATAACAATACCGGCGCGGGTATTTGCCAGATCCTTAAGATATGCCGGGTTAGCAAGAAAGCTCAATGCATCCGCATCGGCTGATTTAAGTGTGGCAATTTTTTCAATGCAGGAATCAGCAGCGCCTCTGTATTTTACAGAGCAGTGTTCCGCCAGTTGCGCCAGTGAAAATGAGGCTGCCATATCAGCGGCTGGCCTGTTCCTGCTGGTCAGCTTCATATTCGAGCCGTAGTTGTTTTAAAATGGCGCTGGTGAGATCAATTCTTTGACTGTGGTAAAGCACCACCGGATCGGTTAGTACCATATCGAAGCCTTGTTGTTCTGCGACTATGCTGATGGCCAGTTCCAGGGTTTCTCTCACCCCGTTTTCTATTTCATTACGACGGAAATTGATTTCCTCAATCAGATCTTCCTTGCGCCGTATAATGGCCCGGTTCAGGCTGCGAATATCACGATCAAGCTGTGCCCGGGTAATACTATCCAAATCGCTATTCAGGCGTTCTTGTAATGCGCCAAGTCTTTTTTCATCTGCGGTTACTGCGTTGTTACGCGGGCGAAACTCCTTGTCGATGACATCTCTGCCGGCAACAATCTGTGGGGCATTGTCGAGTATCATTTTCATATTGGCATAGCCGGTTTTTTGCGCCATTACAGGCGCGGATGAATCTTCTGGGTTCTCGGGGTTTACTTGTGCATAGACAAGCGCTGACCCCAAGATACCCGTCGCCAGGCCCAGAGTCAAAAGCGCTCTTGTCAGCAAGCCACCCAAACAGCGGCCCTCTAGAACCCGGCGCCGAATGAGAACTGCAAGGTTTCTGTGTCATCACCCGGTTTTTCAAGGATTGGGTAGGCCAGGTTAATAATGATCGGACCTACAGGCGCCTGCCAGGTCATTGATATTCCGGCTGAGGCGCGTAGGCGATCAGCATCCCAGGCGCTAATGTTTTCGAAGGCATTACCAACATCTAGAAACAGCGCTAGCCTAGTACCGCCTCTGCCGCCGAGGAATGGGGTAGGAAAGGCCAATTCAAGTGTGCCGGTAGTTTTAAAGTCACCGCCAACGGCTCGACAAAACTGATCTTTAGGGCCCAGGGTGTTGTCATTAAAGCCACGCACATCACGCACGCCGCCAGCGTAGAACTGTTCCCAGAACGGCAGGCCGGTATCTAAGGTTACAACATCCTCAATATCACAATCACCGGCAATAATTTGAGGCGGCCCCGGAGTATAAGAGAGATTTTCATCATAATTATCATAAGCGTCGCCGTAGCCAATATTGCCCCTTATTGCAAATACTAGGGAGCGCCAGACTGGTAGATATTTAGCAAACCTATAATTAACTTTATAATACTCACGCGAACTGCCCGGAATAGCGACTTCTACACTCAGCCGATGCAATGAGCCGCGGTTCGGGTTGAGAAAATGATCGCGTGAATCTCGAGACCAGCTCATATCGGCCTGAATAGTTTGCAGTTCCCGTTCATTGTCTTCAAGTATGCCGTTACCATTCGCATCCAGCGAGTTAGACAAAGGGTCGCCGGGAATCGGCACCAGCCCGAGTTCCGTACAAGTTAACGGACTTTCCGGGTCGAATGCTACACAGCGGATCGAGCCGATATTCAGGCTGGTATCGCGGTAAGATAACCCGGCGCCGACATAATCCACTTCAGATACCGGGAAGCCGAAATTCACCCCAAGGGCACCTTCGCTAGAGGTAAATGAAGCAATATTAGCCTGACGCTGATCGAAGTCGCTATAGCGGGCGAAAAAGCCGCGACTAATACCATTATCGGTCCAGTATGGATTGGTATATGACAGATTAATTTGTTTGAGAATAGCGCTGCTGCTGATCGACATGCCGACTTTATTACCAGTACCCAGGAAGTTATCCTGATTGATAGCTAGGGAGAGTATCAAGCCCTGTACCTGAGAGAAGCCTAGCCCAGCGGAAAAGCTACCAGAAGGGCGCTCTTTTACATTGACGATGACATCTACCTGATCTTCGCTTCCAGGTACCTGCGGGGTTTCTATATTAACTTCATCGAAATAAGTCAGTCGCTGTAATCTGATTTTGGTACGGTCAATCGATGCCTGTGAAAACCAGGCGCCTTCAAACTGGCGTAATTCTCGGCGCAGAACTTCATCTTGAGTTTTGGTGTTACCGGCAAACAGAACCCTACGCACATACACGCGTTTACCAGGGTCAACAAAATAGGTGATATTAACGGTCCGGTTTTCCCGGTCAATTGCCGGTGAAGGAGTAACATTAGCAAAAGCATAACCGACATTGGCGAGAATGGCATTGATGTTTTCAACACTTCTTTCCATTCGCGAGCGGGAGAAAATATCACCATCATTGGTCATGACTAAGCGCCGCAGGGTAGCCTCTTGAACAACCATGTCGCCTGCCAGTTTGACTTCACTAATGGTGTATTGCTCGCCTTCGTGGATGTTGGCGGTGACATAGATGTCTTGTTTGTTCGGGCTGATGGAAACCTGAGTTGACTCGATATCAAAATCAACATAACCACGATCTTGATAATAAGAGCGCAGTTTTTCGGTATCACCGCTGAGTTTCTCGCGGGCGTACTGGTCGTCTTTTGTCCAAAAGCTAGTCCAGTTGGTGGTAGTTGTTTCAAATGATTCGCGCAATTCTTCTTCAGTAAATAGAGTGTTACCAACAATATTAAGATGACGCACGCGGGCATTTTTGCCCTCATCCATATTAATGCTAATCCTTACCCGGTTGCGGTCAAGTCGGCTAACTGTGCTGCTGACTTTTACCGCATATTTACCCTGTGAATAGTACTGTTTAACTAGCTCCTGCTGTACTCGGTCAAGCGCCAGTTGATCGAATGTGTCACCTTCCGATAAGCCGATATCACGCAGGGCCACCATCAGGTCATCTGTCTTCAGGGCTTTATTGCCGGAAATATCAATTTCAGAAATAGCGGGTCTTTCCTTAACGGTAATAATAAGGATGGTACCATCATGACTAAATTGGATATCTTCGAAGAAGCCGGTTTTATATAACTCCCGAATCGCAGAACGGGTGTTAAAAGCTGTCAGTCGGTCATCGGTTTCCAGCGGCAGGTAATTAAATACCGTGCCCTCGGTAATTCGTTGCAGGCCTTCCACGCGAATGTCGCTGATAACAAACTCAGTGCTAGCTGAGAGTGTCGAGTAACTAAAGGTCAGGAAAAATAGGCTGAGAATTATTTTTTTCATATTATTTATATATCAGGACAGAATCATGGGGCAGTTTAATTGAACAGCCGTAAAATATCGTTAAAAAATGCCAGGCTCATAAGGCCGGCGAGAATCAGTAGGCCGAAATATTGACCTGCTACCTGGGTTTGTTCCGAAACTGGGCTTCCTTTTACTATTTCAACCAGGTAATACATCAGGTGACCACCATCAAGCACGGGTATCGGCAGCAAGTTAAGAATGCCGAGACTCAGGCTAATAAGCCCAAGAAAAAATAGAAATGAACTCACGCCCATTTTAGCCGACTGATTTGCAGCTTTGGCAATAGTAATGGGGCCGGATATATTTTTTAGCGAGGCTGTTCCGGTAATCATTCTACCGAGCATGCCTAGGGTTACCGTGGTCAAACGCCAGGTTTCATTAACCGCTCGGCCGAAAGCCTCAGCCGGGGGGTGGCGCAATTGCATCCAGATATGTTCAAGCTGTTGTCGTTGTCCAGCATCCAGAGGCGCTGCGGAAATGCCGATGATTAACCTCTTCTGACCGGTATCTGTGGACAAAATAGGTTTTAAAAGTAATTGTTGAGGCAGATTATCGCGACGGATTTCGATAACCAAATCTTTATCAGCTGAACCATACCGAGCGATCAAGGGGCCAATATAGCCCCAGTCAGTTACCGTCTGGCCCGCAATGCTTATAATCTCATCGTTTTTTCTTAATCCAGCCAGTTCAGCCGGTGAATCTGGGCTTACCTGATCAATCACAGCGTCTCGTTGCGGACGCCAAGGGGTAAGACCAATGCCGGTCAGTAGGTGTTCTTCCTCAAAGCTGTCATCCAACCGGCTGAGAGGGAGAATAAGTGTGGACTCAATACCGTTGGCATCTTTGACAACCACCGGAATGTCACTACGATCAAGGGCAGGGCCGATCAGGGCAAGGCGGGTGTGTGAAAGTGTAATGGTTGGGTCACCATCTACGCTAACAAAAGTGTCACCTGGCTGAATTCCGGCAGTGGCAGCTACCCCATCTACTTGGCCCATTACCGGGCGTAATTCTGGGATACCGACCATAAACATAATCCAGAATGCCACAACTGCCAAGATCAGGTTGAATATGGGGCCAGCGGCAACGATAGCAATTTTTTGGCCCACAGACTTGCGGTTAAAAGCGAAGTCCTGATCTGCTACGGAGACATCTGTATCGCGTTCATCAAGGAATTTTACATAACCACCAAGCGGCAATGCAGCAATGACAAACTCTGTGCCGTGTTTATCGGTTCGTCGCCACAATATCTTGCCGAAGCCGACAGAAAAGCGCAAAACCTTCACTCCCATCTTCCGGGCCACCCAATAGTGTCCGAATTCGTGGAAGGTGACCAATACCCCAAGGGCGACGATCAACCAGATTATTGAGCCAAAAAAGTCTGTCATAACATCCATCACTGAAAAATATGGCACAGGAGCACTCGCGGCGCTCACTACTCCGATTGTGTATTTTACAGGGTTTTTATGTTAATACCGCAATTATTATGCGAATTGTTTTATGGGCGCCTCTATTAATTCTGGATGTGTCAGATTGAGATCCAAAATTTGTCGATTCAAGGCATGAAATGCAGTTAATAGCTTGCTATTGACAAGTTTTACACCAAAAGTAGGCGCTTTAGGCGACGCCGAAGCGGCGGGTTTTGGATCTCAAGATGCGCTTTCATTGCATTAATAGAGGTGCCCTTATGTTATTGTTTTAAGGGGATTGCGGTAGACAAGCCAACAAGGCCAGATAAAAAGGCGCGGTAGCAATAGTGCTGTCAAGCCGGTCTAGAATGCCGCCGTGGCCGGGAAATAGGTGGCCACTATCTTTGATGCCAGTGCTGCGTTTATGCAGGCTCACATAGAGGTCGCCAACCACTGAAATCAGGCTGAGAGCCAGCACCCCGAGCAAATAGAAAGGTAGTGCTACAACATGGATCGGTGCCAGTTGGATAAATAACCAGCCGGTCAGCAGTGATAAAACCACTCCGCCGTAGACGCCAGCACGGGTTTTTCCAGGACTAATAAGGGGTGCAAGTCGGCTTTTCCCGAATTGTTTGCCACACAGGTAAGCACCTACATCAGCTGCCCAGACAATGAAAAATAAGGATAATACCCACCATTCTCCCATTTCGAGAAAGCGTAAGCGGCTAATGGCATACCAGGCCCCAGCCAGTAGAAGAATGCTAAAACTGCAATTAATACTGATATTTACTAGGCTCGGACTGGAGTTTTTAACTGGTGGTTGCCAACTGAGTAAGCGAACGAAAGCTAATAACCAGAGACCCATAAAGAAGTAATTGAGATCAGGGTTAAGACTGATTCCGTTGACAATATCAGCCAGCGGGTTGTTACCGTTATTGCTTGCTAGGTAAATCAGTATTGCCACTAGGATGAATAGGTATAGTAGGCGGCGCGGGACAGAAACGAGGCCACACAGGCGCGAATATTCCCAGCCGCCTATCAGCATTAGCACGCCGAAAAACAGGGAAAATGCTTGCGCTGAAAGCCCGAACAATAAAAAAAGGAAAACTGGCAATAAAACCAGCGCAGTAATAACCCGGGTCTTAAACACTCTGTGCCCGTTCAGCGGCCTGCAGCGGGGTGCTACCAAAACGCCGTTGCCTGTGACTGTATTCGAGCAGTGCCAAATTCAGGTTTTGCGCATTAAAATCCGGCCACAAAGTATCTGTGAAGTAAATCTCACAATAGGCCAATTGCCAGAGCAGAAAATTGCTGATGCGTTGTTCGCCGCCGGTACGGATGAGAAAATCCGGGGCGGGGCCATCAGCCAGTGATATTTCTTTTGAGAAAACGGCTTCATCAATTCTTTCCGGCTGAAGCTCGCCGGCAGCAACCTTCAACGCCAATCTGCGCGCTGCCTGAGTAATATCCCAGCGCCCGCCGTAATTAACAGCGATATTTAATTGTAAGCTGTCATTGTCGGTGGTTAGCAGTTCAGCTTCCTGCATTTTATTCTGGAGTTGAGTGCTGAAGCGTGAACGATCACCAATAAAACGAATACCAATGTTACTCTCATGCAATTCTCGAACTTCGCGGTTCAGTGCTCGCTTGAAAAGCTCCAGTAACAGTTGTACCTCGGCAGAGGGGCGTTGCCAGTTTTCACTGCTGAAGGCGAATACGGTCAGTATCGGAATACCCAGTCCGGAAACATGCTCAACAACTTCCCGCAGCGCTTTACGGCCGGCACGGTGGCCAAGCCCCCTGGCTTGCCCCTTACGGGCTGCCCAGCGACCATTGCCATCCATGATGATGGCAAGATGCTGTGGTAGCTTATTGTTATTCATTGATATATTTTCATTTCTCAGCTAAGTTAAAATCTGTAAGCAGCTAGATTTCCAGCAACTCTTTTTCTTTAACCGAAACAATTTTATCTACTTGAGCAACGAATTCATCAGTTACCGCTTGCACCTGGGTTTCCGCGCGGCGTTCTTCATCTTCGGATATATCCTTTGATTTAAGCAGGTCTTTTACATGATTATTCGCATCGCGACGGATATTACGGATAGCGATTTTGCAGTTTTCGCCGTCATTGTGGACAACTTTTCCGAGTTCGCGTCGACGATCTTCGGTGAGTGCCGGTAAGGGAATGCGGATATTGGTTCCAGAAGTTGCCGGATTCAGCCCCAGATCGGATTTCATAATGGCTTTTTCAATCGGCCCAACCATGGATTTTTCCCAGGGAATTAAGCTGAGCATACGCGCGTCTTCGACAATAATATTGGATACTTGGCTCAAAGGTACCTCGGAGCCATAATAATCAACCGTAACATGTTCCAGCAAACTGGGGTGTGCGCGACCGGTACGAACTTTTGCCAATGTCTGGCGCAGGGTATCGATGCTTTTGCCCATGCGGATTTTAGCGTCTTTGATGATATCGTTAATCATGTTGGAGTCTCTATCAGTCTGGTGGTTAATTTAGGCTGCTGGCCAGTGTTTTTGCTCAGTTTTTTACTTAGTTATTAACTTAGTTATTAACTTAGTTATTAACTTAGTTATTAGCTCAGGCTCAGATCATATCCGCTACCAACCAATGAGATTATAAGTAGCTTATACAATTACCCGTACAATAAAAGCACGGACTTATGACAGATTGTAGCAGAAATAGGGCTGTATTCTGCGCTGGAATCAGTCCTTATTGACTAAGGTACCAATGGCTTCGCCACAAACCAGGCGCTGAAGGTGGCCTTCAGCAAACATATTGAATACCCTGATGGGCATATTTTGATCGCGACAAAGGACAATAGCATTGGTGTCCATGACCGCAAGCTTATCTGTAATCACTTTATCGTAACTGATCTGATCGTAGCGAATGGCATCTGAATTTGTCACCGGATCGGCAGAATAAATGCCATCAACTTTGGTTGCTTTGATAACCAGGTCAGCACCTATTTCGATGGCGCGCAATGCGGCTGCCGAATCGGTAGTGAAGAATGGATTGCCGGTGCCGGCAGCTACAATCACCACCCGACCTTTTTCCAAGTGGCGAATTGCCCGGCGGCGAATATAGTCTTCGCAAACATCGTTGATGGAAATGGCAGACATAACTCGTGCAGAAACACCAACTCGTTCCAGTGCGTCTTGTAGGGCTAGTGAATTGATGACGGTGGCCAGCATGCCCATATGGTCGCCGGTTACCCGGTCGATGCCGGAGGCTGCTAAGCCGGCGCCTCTGAAAATATTGCCACCACCAATAACAATGGCTACCTGAACACCAGTTTCAAGTATTTCCCGGACCTCTTCTGCGATCCGGGAAATAATCACGGGGTCTATCCCGTAACTCTCATTACCCAGCAATGCTTCACCGCTGAGTTTGAGTAGAATCCGCTGATAGGCAGCCTTAGCCACAGCTTATGCTCCCTTGACTTGCTGCATAACTTCTGCAGCAAAGTTATCTTCTTTCTTCTCGATACCTTCACCCACGGCCAGTCGGGTATATTTTATAACGCTGGCTTCGTGTTTATGCAGTAATTTTTCTACAGTAATTTCAGAGTCTTTCACAAATGCCTGTCCCAACAGGGTGATTTCTGCGAGGAATTTGCGAATCCGACCGACAACCATTTTTTCGATTATATCAGCTGGCTTACCGGAGTCTTCAGCCTGGGCGATGAGAATGGCTTTTTCCTTCTCAAGTACTTCAGCGGGTACCTGGTCGGCACTAACAAATTGCGGGTTGATAGCAGCAACATGCATGGCAATATCTTTAGCTAATTCACTATTGCCACCCTGCAGTTCTACCAGTACACCGATACGACCGCCGTGGATATAAGCTCCTACTACGCCGTCTGTATTGATCCGCTCAAAACGCCGAACCTGAATATTCTCACCGATTTTTGAAATTAGTGCCTGGCGTGCTATTTCAACTGTTTCGCCGTCTGCATACTCTGCAGCCAGCAACTCTTCAACAGTGTTCGGGTTAGCTGCCAAGGCAACATCAGCGACTCTGCGGACAAAGCCAGTGAAATTATCATCTTTAGCAGCAAAATCGGTTTCGCTGTTAATTTCTACAAGAACAGCTTCTTTGTTATCTGCGCTCTGCGCCACAACAACCAGGCCTTCTGCAGCGACACGGCTGGCTTTTTTATCAGCCTTAGCCATGCCGGCTTTACGCATGTTCTCGATTGCTGTATCTATACTGCCATCGGCAGCGACCAGTGCTTTTTTACATTCCATCATGCCTGCGCCTGTGCGTTCGCGCAGGTCTTTAACCATTGCAGCAGTAATTGCCATAACGATACCTCATTTGTTATAGGCCTTTGAGTCAAAGGCCAGTTGTCATTAAAATTTAACTCGTTCGACGAACCGGCAGACTTAGCTGCCGGTCAATATTAGTCGTCTTTTTCAGCGGTTTTTTTAGCCGTTTTTTTCTTGCTGGCCTTTTTCTTAGCGGCTTTTTTCTTGCTGGTTTTTTTCTTAGCAGCAGGCTTTGTTGATTCAGCTTCTGCGACTACTTCTTCTTCTGTAGCTTCAGCTTTAGCTT
>QIKG01000032.1 GCA_003232965.1 Oceanospirillales bacterium | reverse complement strand
GCTTTGAAGATAAATTATTGTTTGAGAACCTTAGCTTTAATATTCCACCGGGTGCAATTGTCGGCATAATCGGTGGCAACGGCGCGGGTAAATCCACTTTATTTCGAATACTTACCGGCACAGAAAAACCTGATAGTGGAGACATCACCATCGGCTCCACAGTGCAACTCTCTTATGTTGACCAAAGCCGTGCCGAGTTGGATGGCGATAAAACGGTATGGGAAGAACTTTCCGATGGCGGTGAGTTTATTGAGGTCGGTCGTTATAAGGTTTCCTCGCGCGCCTATGCGGGCCGCTTTAACTTCCGTGGCAGTGACCAGCAAAAGCAAGTTAAAAACCTATCCGGCGGTGAGCGTAACCGCCTGCACTTAGCCAAACTGCTGAAATCCGGCGGAAATGTGCTACTGCTGGATGAACCGACCAACGACCTGGATGTTGAAACACTGCGTGCGCTAGAAGATGCCTTACTAAACTTCCCGGGCTGCATCATGGTTATTTCGCATGATCGCTGGTTCCTTGATCGTATCGCCACTCATATACTCGCATTCGAGGGTGAGTCAGAAGTGACTTTCTTTGAAGGAAACTTTGAAGAGTATGAGCAGGACAGAAAACGGCGTTTAGGTGATAAAGCCAACCAGCCGCAGCGGATTCATTATAAGAAGTTGGTGGCGCAGTAAGTCGCCGATTTTTCTGCTTATCAAATGGAGCCTGCCCCCAAAATGCCCACAAGGTCACCCCCAAGTACGCGGGGATACAGAAAGCCTGGCACCATGTTCCTTAGGTATTAAGTGTTGATAATTTTGCATGCAATACATTCTCTAGCGGGTGTATTTCTTCGGGATTTCGGGATTTCCCTAAAATTTTGCACCAATACCAATGGCCAAAGTAGTGTCGTCTTTAGATGCGCTAATGACAGGCTCAGTTTCATAGTCATAACGCAGTGAGATTTTTGCGTAAATATCTTTGATCAGGCTAAACTGGAAACCTGTTTTGCTTTTGAATATCATATTATTATCACCAAAAAATTGATATGCAAGATTTTGATTATGAAAGAACTTTATTTCACCATCCTTAATATCTTGATTATAAATCAGGTTCCAGCTGCTAACTGCGCCACTGTCTAAGGTTTCGACAGTTTTTTCGCCTGAGTAACCAGCGCCAACACTTATAGCTAGCAAGCGGTCATCGTCATTAAAAATATCACGACCAAAAATGGCAGCTATGGAATAACGATAATCGAGGTTCCGGATTGGGTCTCTCTCGTACCCAACAGTTATACCGGTATACCATGGGTCATTAAAAATCGAGTTGTACTGATAATTCAGCAGGTCTTGCTCTTTGGTGCTTATGCCATTGATTTTTTCGCGCCGGAAAGTAATTTTAGCAAGATGACGATGTTTCCCGACTTCTACCAGGTTATCAGCAAAAAACATAATGTTTTGGCTATCGGTGTTACCTTTGTTAATAGTCAAGCTAAGATCAACATTTGATAGTCTCTGGTAATAAGGTTTCGCTTTAGTAGCCGTGGCTACCTGGGAAATAGGTATGTTGCCTGACTCATCACCGATCAGTATCAACTGGCCACTCCCTTGGGTCTCGGCAAATTTAGCTACAAATTTATCGCCATTGAGTAACTCAACTTCAAAGTTGGTGTCAGGCTCGATAGCAACAACCTCAGCCGCGATAACGGCAAACTCATCTGTGTAGTCTGGCTTTATGAAAATTTTCTCAGCAGTCACTTTACCCAGTGTACCGCTGATAACATCACCATTTTTCATGGTGATTTTACCTGCAAGCGCAGTGGCAGGAAGCAAGGCGATGAGTAGTAAGTAAATAATTGATTTGACGGTTTTTGTCCGCATAGCATGCTCTTTTACAGGTTACTGGTCGGGGAATATTTTAACTGAAAAGGATTAGTTTCTGGGGTTATTATAGGCGTGACACGAATGGCACTGAGTTAAGCCATTTCTGCCCCATATCCGGCTCAAATTCATTTCGCTTCTCGCTTATAGTTGCATGGCTTTTACAATAGATCAGTCACATAAGCTGTCGGCAATCTCTACACATGTTTTAATGGGCAGCCACATTTCAAGACACGAATGGTCACCGGGATTGGCGGGTAAAAAGTCGTATTGCTGATAGAATGGAATGACCTTTGGGCTCATAGGATCAACAAACAGCCCGATGGCTGAAATCTGTTCGGCGACCAATACCGTTCGATAGATGGCATCAACCAATAATCGTTCACCTAAACCAAGCCCTTGTTGTGAATTGGCTACGGCAAGACGAGCCAGTTTCACAGCACTGAGTGGGTGAGGATATTTTTTATAACTCCTATGATCAGGCGGCGTTGTCACCGAATACCCTGTAAGTGCGTGATAGCCAATGATGGTCGCAGGTGCAGAGTCCAAATAGGCAACATAGGTTTTTGAAATATGCTTTGCGGCCTTCTGCCGGGCTTGTTGCTGTAAGAACTGGTTTAATTCAGTGACACCACAATCAAACGCTTTGCGATTATGTTGCCGGGTGATTGCTTCAATGATTATCGACATTCACCGTGTCCTTGTAGTGCCGTGCCGCTTTTAGCGCCTTCTTACTGGCTTTTGGTGGATTTTCCAAAGCAGAAAACAAAGCATCCGCACCAGCCATAGACAGCCGCAAGGTTTCAGTCCGCTCAATCACGATACGCGCTTTCTCCATTGCCGACTCAATAAGGAACTGCGAAAGGCTTGCGCCGGAATAGTTCGCCGCCCGCTGGATGATTTCTTGAATCTCTGTGGAAGTTCGCGCTACTAAACGAGTTTCTTTACGGTCTGCATTGGAAGCCATCATTTCACCTATGTTTCAATCGAATCAAGAATGAGTCATTATGGCATACATATGAAGATAAGTCTGTCTGTATGCCATTTAGACGCACATAACATGACGAGACTTATACCCAAATTGAGTCCCAGTAGGGGTAATTGGCATAGTGATTTACTAGCCCTAACTGCTGTGGTTTCCGAATAATGTGCATGGCTTGTTCGCGGACATGCTCGCGTTGATAGACAGCTTGCAAACTGTAACGGGTTTTCCACAAAGGGCCTACCATACCAATACTCGTATTTGCCGTTTGATTCACCGCAATTGCCGTACAGGCTTTTATCCGTTGCATGGCATCGGCCACACTGCAATTACTACCTGCCTGAACTAACAATTGCAACTGGTCGGGTAACAGAACCCACACTAATGTCCGGGCGTTGGTATCTGTTAGGCTGTGATGCAATGAGTTAGCAGTGGCACGGGCTAGCGCCAAGTGCGTAAACCAGTCTTTATCATTAACAGTAGCCAGTGTGATCCAGCTGAGTCCACCGGGGCGCGCAGTGCAAGTAGGCGTTGAGAAAGCTTGAGTTGGTGTGCTTGTTTGTGGCTGTAGTTGAAGCATGCCTACATAATGCGTGCAGGAGGTATTTTGAACAATCGGTGTTTGTATGCTAAAGCAGGTAGGAAAATGTCAGTCGCAGCTATCAGGGATTCACTAAAGGTGCTGTAAACAAATCCCCCTTGTGCAACTCAAAGCTGCGCGGATTCCAATCTAACTGCGATCTGGCTGGTGCATCATCTACACATAAATTCTGGCTTTGGCGATTGATCATCTGCGGGTTCATATCGCTTACCATTCGACTTAATAGCCGTAATAACCATTGCGGTAATACCGCAAAACGAACCGGTTTTCCCAATGCATTAAATACCGATTCCAGCATTTGTCGGTAGCTCAACTGACTGCCACCGGCGAGTGACCAAAGAAACTGCCCGCTCGGGCTTTGTTGTAATAACTGCTGAATTAAATTCGCCAAATCTTGAGCATGTACTGGTGCGCGTAAACCCAGGGCCTGAGATGCCAGAGGAATAAACCCAAACCGTTGGATGAGACCAGCAGCACGACTAATGTTTTGATCCAGGCCACAACCGTAAACCAGAGTGGGCTGTAGTATATGTAAATCCACCTGCTGTTGTTCAGCCCAATGACTTAACTTTTGCTCAGCCTGGGTGATATTAGCCATCATTTCGCGTTCTGCGGAATCGGGCGAGTGCTGTTTAAATAATACGCTGGCACTGCTGATTGCAATAAGCTTAACGGGTGCGAGTTTTGCAACAAGGCTTGTAGCTAGATGCAATGGTCCTGAACTAACCAGGTTCACACTACCGCTGAGCTTACGCTGCATCAATTGTTCCATGCTGCACCACTGCAACCGGGGTTCATCGGCATAACATTTAAACCATGAGGGTAATGACTGGCGAGAAACCGCTATTACCTGCCTGCCCTCGGCCAGCAGCGCGGGTATGAGAAAATAACCGATCTGACTGCTGGCACCAATAACTACGGTGACGGTTTCAGTCATAGATACCCGCCTTAGTGAAAAGTTTTTGATACCAGATCACAGGCGCTTTGAGCAGGTAGTGCCCGAGAATACTGACACCGACAACAGCTTGTTTAAAGATACTGTTTTGGCTAGCTTCAAATTTTTTATAGAAACGCCACATACCTCGATGTTTTTGCCACTCCACCCACAGTGGACGACCGCGCGAAGACACGCCCTGCTGATGAATCACCAGTGCATCGGGCACCAATAACACGGCATAGCCGGCCAATGCCGCCCGTTGCATTAAATCAAGGTCTTCACAATGCAGGCGGTAACTCCCATCAAAGCCACCCAACTGCTGCAACAGACTGCTACGCACCAGCATGCAGGCACCACTAACTGCCTCTGCCAGCTGCACACCTTCCGGTTTAACCAGATCACTCAACTCAACTCCATCCGGGCTAGTGGGTCGTAAAAATTCGTTCATCGAAGTTTTGAAAGTCGGTAATCGCCGGAGTGTCGCTCGTTGTACTTTGCCCTGTTGATTAATAATCCAAGGCCCAGCCAGAATCGCCTTGCTGTTTTCCCGCAAGGCTGCTGCTAAGCTCTTCAGGGCGTTGTCCAGTAATTCGCAGTCGGGGTTCATAAACAGCACAAATTCACCCGTTGCCATTTCCACTCCTTGATTACAGGCACTGGCATAACCCGGATTCTGCGGATTAACAACAAGACTAATATTGGCGTTATTTTCTGCCTGTAAACAATCCAAACTTTGATCAGATGAACCATTGTCTATGACGATAAGCTCATCAACAGGGGACTTTCTTAATGCTGTTAGACAACGGGCTAGCCATAAACCACTGTTGTAATTTACTATCACAGCGGTAATTGTTGGCGCATGTCTACCAGTGTTCATGGTTATTTATTAAACCAGCGCGAAAAAATACCCTTTTCCTCAGCAGGTTTGGTGGGTTTTGCAATATCTTCTCGTTTTAGCAATTGCGCTTCGAGTTCGGCAATCCGCTGGTCCCGCTGTTCAATAATTTCACCAGCAGCCATATTTTTACGAATTTCATGTTCATAATGTTGGTACACCGAGGCGCTCTTATCCGCAAATACATTGAGTCCGGCCAAATCTGGGAAGTCCTCGGACTTTGCAGCACATAGGGCAATAAAGTAGGTAGGCTTGAGTTGTACAAGTTCGGAGGTTTCCAGAATGTCGGTGCCGCTGCTTAGTGTTTGACTCTGGTATGCGCCTGGGCGTTGTAAGTCCCAGATCAGGGAATGAAATGCCAGCTTCTGTCCATACAAACGAATCTCAGGGAATTGTTGCTGGAGTAGATCAAGCAACTCCTGTCGGTAAAGTTCTTTTACATGCCAGGGGTTCTGGTAGTTGGCAGCATCGCTGTATTCGGCTTTATCAGGCGATGAGATTAATAACCACCCGCCGGGTTTAAGCGCCCGCTGAAAACCGGCAAGCATGGCTTCTTGCTGGTGTAGATGTTCGAGGGTTTCGAAAGAAATAATGGCATCAAACTGCTTATCGGAAAAATCCAACTGAGTGCAATCGGCCTGCTGAAATTCTAAATTTTTATTACCACTGTAGCGCTTGGAGGCATGGGCAATAGCTTCTGTAGAAATATCGACAGCAGTAACTGATGCTGCCTTACTTGCAAGAACAGCACTTCCATAGCCTTCGCCACAAGCCGCATCTAACACATCGAGGCCTTTGACCAAAGTGCTGGCAAGGGCGTAGCGATGATAGTGCTCGTACCATATCTCCCGGCAAGACTCCGGGGTGAAGCGTTCACCAGTGAAATCCAGCATAGATTTTGGATCGTTTGTTTTCATCTGCTCAGTTTGCCATAGTCCATCTGCCTGTGCAGAAATTATGCAGGAATTAGTCGAGGCTGATGCCAGCAGCCGCAATAGCTGTAAGTAATTGTGAACCTCGATTTGCCAAAGGGTCTGTGGATATGTAGCTGTGAATGATTTCAAGGTAATCTGGGTGGCGACTGAGTAAACGCTGCATGCTCTCATCACCCGGTGCCAAACCGCGTGGGCCGATGGCGTTGTAGACCGGGACAATTACCAGGGGCCATGCGGACATGCTTCAGTCCAGCCACTGATGGGGAAGATGTACGAAACCAAGCTCAAGACTGGCACCGGTTACAATAAACGGAATTTCCTGGGTATCGCAAATCCTCAATCCCTGCGGATCCATAGCGTGGGCTCGCAAGCTGTAAGACCCTGGCAGCAGGGCGAGGTCGCCGAAACATATTCGGTAACGACAGCCATCAGTGCCAAGCGGCGTTGCAGCGATTTCATCGGTATCAGATGAAACCCCATAAACGGGTGTTCCATCAGCGCGTACCAGTCCAAACATTGCCACTGGTGCTTGCTCATCCGGCTGACTTAAGTCCAGTTCGGCAATAAGCTGATCACCGCGCGAGAATGTGGCGATATCATCAGCCTTGTCTGCCGGACCAGTTTCAATACTAAAGTTTCTTACCCGGTAGAGACCACTGCTTATTTGTTGTGACTGACGGCGTTCACTGGCTGATTTTTGCTCATGCCAGGCCAAATAGGACTGAGTTACGCGAAAAACATCGCCGCTCATACGCACTTCACCGGCTTCAATCCAGAGCGCATGTTTACATAGCTTCTGCACCTGATACATGGAATGGGAAACCATTAGCAGGGTGCCGCCATCTTTCAAATATTGTTCTATCCAGCGAATACATTTAGCCTGAAATGATTCGTCACCAACAGCAAGAATTTCATCAGTAATTAATAATTCTGGTTTTACTGCCGTAACTACTGCAAAACCAAGGCGTACCACCATTCCGGATGAATAGTGTTTTACTGGCTCATGAATAGATTCACCAATATCGGCAAAGGCAAGAATTTCATCCATTTTTTCTGCCAGCTCTGCCCTTGATAAACCCAAAAGACTGGCTTTTAAGCGTACATTTTCAAGCCCGGAAAATTCAGACTGAAAACCCGCTCCGAGTTCAAGTAGCGCAGCTACCGTGGCATTTACACTAACAGTACCTGATGTGGGGCGTAATACACCCGTAAGTATTTTCAATAAAGTTGATTTGCCAGCACCATTAGCGCCAATAATAGCTAAGGATTCGCCGCGTTTTACCTTGAGGTTAATATCATGTAATACACAGCTTCCGGCCTGGTCTTTACGACCCATAACTAAATTGAATAAGGCCTTTATGCGGTCGGTGCTATGCGTGGTATGTGGGAATATTTTGCCTACCGAGCTTAATTCTGCTAACAGCGCCATTAGAAGAAATCCTCAAAGCGTGGGCTGAGTCTACGGTAAAACCAAACGGCAAAGGCTAGTAGAAACATTATCGCAACTGTAGTCACGATTAGAGACAGGCTGGGGACATATTCACCGCGGAGAAAATAGCCGCGAAGCGTATCCATTATTCCCGTCATCGGGTTGAGCCGCATCCAGTGCTGATATTGCTCAGGAATTAGAGAAATGGAATATATGATGGGGGTTCCGAAAAACCATAGTGTCATCAGTGGTGGAAGCACATGTTCTAAGTCCCGAACGAATACATTTAAGCTACTCACCAGCAAAGCTAGCGCTAGTGCAAACGCATACAAAAGAATTAATATTACTATCGCTGGAAGTAGAGCCCACCAGTGTAAATCAACCCCGAAGGCTGCCATTATCAACAAAATCGCAATATAACCAATACAATGCATCAAAAATGTAGCGGTAACAGTCGCTATAGGGAAAACTTCAGAAGCAATGGCAACTTTACCAATCAGGCCAGCATTTCCGGTAACGGAGCTTATGCTGCGTAACACCGACTCAGAGAATGCTGTCCACGGCCAAAACGCAATAGCTAGATAGGGAAGGAAACCCGTAGTATCAGCTTCGGGTATTTTCGCTTTAAAAATAATCACGAAAACAAAGCCATAAATCAGTAGCAGCATTAACGGTTGAATAACCAACCACGCCAGCCCGCTCAAAGAATCGAGGTATCGGCTGCGTATTTCCCGACGAACTAATTCCCTGATTAGAATAATATTTTTTTGCATAAACCAGCCTGTGATCTATAAGCGCTTATTATCGCAAATTCTCTTGGCAGTTGTCTGCTAATTAAACAGAGATCACGGCGCTGTGATTATTTATTCTGATTTTTCTGACATTCAGCAAGTTTGTTTATTGACTGTTCTTCATCAAAGTGCCTTGCCAGCATTTTTTCAATAGCACAGGGTGGTATCACTAAAGGTCCGTCCATATTGATTGTGGAAATATAGTCTGTTCGCGCACTCTTTGTATAAATATTACGCTGTTGAGCGATTAATTGAGTTTTTAGTTGTTCAAAAGGCTGCGTCTTTGGCTGGCTTTTACCATCAAGACGAATAATATGGTAGCCGAATTGTGTTTTTGTCGGCTTCGCAATTTCACCGGTAGTTTTCAGCCCAAATGCGGTGTCTTCAAATGGCTTAACCATCTTCCCAGGCACAACATCCAGGTACTTTCCTTGGTTTGCTTTTGAACCGGGATCTTCAGAGTATTCTTGTACCAGCTCATCCCAAAGCTCAGGCTTGCTGATCAGACGGCTATACAGATCATTTGCTAACTCAAGAGCTTCAATATCAGTTCGTGCTTGATTGCTAATTAGAATATGCGCCACATCCACAGATGCCGGAATTTGGAACTTAGCTTTATGGATTAGGTAATACTCTTTTGCCATCATTTCAAAATCAGCAGATTCAAGCTTGCCAGCCTCAATTGAGTCCAGCCAGGCTTTTGCTAACTCCTGATCTACCGCCAGATTTAAGCGACCTTGAACTAGAGGGTCATTGTCGAAACCTGCAAGTCGCGCGGTATCGGCTAATCTTTTATCCATAATCATTTTACGTAAAATTTTCTCTACACGGCCACCATCAGTCAACACGGGTAGTTGTTGGCTCAATTTAATTTTGCTGAGCCTAGCATCAAAATCCTCTTGAGTTATTATGCTATCACCCTGAGTGATAATTGGATCACTAGAGGCCGCGCCAGCGTATGTTGAAAGTGCCAACATAAATACAGATAAAAAAGTCATCAATACTAGCTTATTCATTTTTTCACCACGTTATATATACAAAGCTCCGGCTGTCAATTAACAACCGGAGCTTTTATATCGTTGAATTACTAACTACTGGATTCGATTGTAATCGAATATTCCCTTGCAGAATCCTGCAGTACAAGCACTGCTGAAACGAATATTCATGTAATAATCAGTGTTAGTCTTAAGTTCACATATCCCATTATTAGGTATATAGGTATCGTTGACTACGTACTTCAAAAATGTTCCTACACCCCAGCTCTGAGTGCAATCAGGGTCCATAGGAGTACTCGCTGAACCGGTTTGACCGTATGTATAATCACCAGGGCATTCGGTGATGGTGCTGGTTCTATTACCTGCTGTGCTGGTAGAGGGAGCAGATGTAAGCCACGCTTCAACACCTGTAACAGTCCCGGTTTTAAAATGAATCGCAAGGTTATCACCCTGGTCCAATGTGAGAGTTTGCTTTTGACTATTCGGGTTTGGCCAAGCACCATTCCAAATTTCCGTCCATTCCCTATTGATCATAGTACCGTGTGGTACGGCACAGCTACCAGTGCCTAACGCTTGGGCTGGGAGTGCAGAAAAAACTGATATATTAGCTGTATGTATTGAAGTTGCATTCGAGCATTGAACTCCATAAGACATCGACATTGAATCATGTTTAGGAGTGAAACTCATAGAACCTGAAGTAGCAAGACTCTGCCCAGCCCAACCGAACGGTATTCCGGTAGTAACACAGCTAGTAGCATTACTTGCTGACCAACTAAAGACTACAGATTGTCCTTCGACAATATTGGGGTTATTAACAGACATTGTCGTTGTTACTGGAGCTGAAGCTGATCCGGTAGTCGATATTGCTGCTATTGCTTCAACAAATACTGTTGTATTACCCTGTTGATAACAGCGCAGCACAAAGGTTTTATCACCGGCTTCATTAATGCGTACATTAATTGCAGAATTTGCTGGTAATATATCAATCCAGTTGCTAATACCAGGGCTCATACCTTTACACGAAACCGCATTAGCTGTTGTCCAAGTAAGCGTAAGATCCGTACCTACCTGAACCGGGTTCGGTGTAGCAGAGAAGCTGGTGATTGCGACACCTGAGCCTGTATTCTCGTTAACAATATTAACGCTAATGGTTCTATTCACAGTAACTGAAGTACCATTATCAACACAAGTTAGCGTAAATGAGCGCGCGCCAGTCTGATTAAAGCTAACAGCCTGTGAACCGGCTATGGTCTTCGAGCCAGCCCAGTCACCGCTGGCTGAACAGGTATCAACATTGATAGCATCCCATGATATAGTGAACTGTTCATCAACTATAGCTTGTGATTTACTGGCAACGAAAGATCGAATTTTAGGCTCCGAACCAGTACCGTTACCACTGTTTACATTTACATTAACCGTCGCTTTGAATGATTCAGAGCTTGCGGTCAGGCATTCAAGCACATAAGTACGGAGGCCGAATCTAGACTCGATAAAAGTTGAAGATGCATTTGTTGGAAAGTTACCCGGCTCATCAAAATCAACTAAACCACGACATAAGTTCATCCCGGTTGACTGCCATGAAAGCGTGATTGGCTCGCCCTGAGCGATTGAAGGTGATGATGCTGTAAAGCTATCAATACCGGTTGTGCCGCCGCCGTTATCCTGCTCTTCAACAGTGACAGCGATTGCGCTAATAACCTCGAATGTAGTGCCATTTGATTCTGCAAAACAGGTGATTTGATAACTGCGATTACCTACGCTATTTTCAGTAAACGTTTCATTACCTTGTGTAGCTAATTCTCCGGCAAAAGAAAAATCTTCCCCGGCTTCGCAATAATCAGTGTCTGTGGAATCCCAGCTTAGGGTTAGCTGATCGCCCTCGGTTATAGTAGATGCATTTGCACTAAACTCGGTAATTTGAGGATTGCGTGCAGGTTGATCAACGATAATTTCAAGGTTGCCATTGGTTTTCAGACGTATATTACCATTATTCGGATTAATCAAAAACCAGGTGATAAGGTCTGATGAGCCAATAACGACATCATCAACAACCAGTTGTTGTTGCTGCTCACCTGGTATATCTACGCTTTCATCAATTCGACTAAAATGAGCCGAACCATTAGTAACAACTTTAATCACTCTAGCTTCGTAATTTGCGGTTATAAATGTAATTACTGATGAATCACCTACGGCATCTCCGTTGACTTTAAATTCGCCAGCAGACAAGGTAAAGCTAAAACTTAATAAAAATGTTATTAATAAACTATTTAATTTTGACATCTGATATTCTCCAAGCTCCAAAAGCATTTTTTAATATTTAATATACCTGTGGCGTATTGTTTTTATATAGTCACTCACAGTCGATATAGATTCTATCAAATTTCACGCCAAATTACAGTTAAAACAGCGTTAAAGCTAACACCTTTAAACCGGAATATCCCGCCGTTGACTTCAAGTTATTAGTTACAGACAGGTAAACTATGGCGTGGACTTAATTAATCTTGGCCAACAGTTTATTGCTTTGCTAGTTGAAATAGTAATTTACTTGATTTTATTGCCGCTTTATTGGACACAAAAAAACAGGGATCGCATATTGCGACCCCTGTTCTTAATGAGTATTTCTACTCTCTTAGGTTCTAACTAAGCACTTACTGAACCGGTGCACTAATAATAACCTGCTGACGGGTTCCTTTATGCTCAAAGATACCGCCATAGTTCGCTAGCACTGTACCACCAACAAGATTTCCGTTGGTAAATGCTTGGAACCAGTAACCTACAACCGGAAGACCTAACAGACCTTGTGCGTCCATACGATCAGCCTGTAATACGCCAGTATTATCAAAGTTATTTGGCATATCAATTCTTGCCCAACCTGCATCATAGCCTACAGGCAATGTGAAGGTGACCAAAGAATCAAAGCCATTAGTACCAACGATTGGGTCTGCAGGAACTTGTGGATCTACTAGCTCTCCTTCATCGAAACGGATGACATTAGTTTCAGCACAAAGCTCAAACGATACTACATCCGGAATAATTACAGGCGGAAGAGGCGAAGGTAATGGACCAGTACTTCCTGGTACAGTTATTGGAACACCTTCTTCACGATCCCAAAAATCAATCGATAAATCTTCACAGGCGGTTGCATTTGCACGCAATGCATCTGTGAATGGAGCAGTAGGAATAGGATTAACCGCGAAAGCAGGATCGATATAGAAACGCTTAGTTGGGAAGGTTAAAATCCATTCAGATCGTGCACCCAGACCTTCAATAATCGCGAACTCATTCATAACATTATCATGCATGAACAAAGCTGAAACCGCTTCAATACTGGTGGCATAAGTTAATGCTAATGCATTACCCTGATCATCGAACAAGTTGGCTGTAGTAGCCAAACCAGAAGTCAGTGATGGTAATTCATCACCAGGTCCTGAATGTC
This sequence comes from Oceanospirillales bacterium, assembly GCA_003232965.1. Lineage (GTDB taxonomy): Bacteria > Pseudomonadota > Gammaproteobacteria > Xanthomonadales > SZUA-36 > SZUA-51. The sequence continues at coordinate 8,725 of QIKG01000032.1, read as the reverse complement.
GAACACCAGCTGTAACTGAGGCATCCCAAAAACCGTTGATCGCTTTAGCATCGTAGCTGTACATGGTGCCTTCATTTACATCAATTAATGCAGCGCCACCGAATAAACCACCCGTTGGGGCAGAAATATCAACTGAACTATCAGCCAACCAGTAACCAAGAGCACCTTCATTAACTGACCATGCAGATACTAAAGCTGCACAATTTGCAGGCAACTGCTGGTTAGGACCATCACCTGGCTGAACATGGGTAGCTGAAAGTGCTGAAGCGCCGAACATCTCACCCATTTCGATAATTTCGAAATGACCTTCAGAAGCACGGGTTATTGAACCGCGCTCTGGAGTCGCATCAGCGTTAGGGCCAGAATAAGCAAAGTTCAAGAAAGGCTGAACACCTTGACCGTTACCATTACCAAAGAAGTAAGGAACCGTACAAGAAGAATCAGCAGTCACCATGGTTGGCGTACCAGCGTTATCAAATAACGCGGCGGTCCAAACATCGTATTCAGACATATAGAGGTTAAAATCGAGCACTTCGCGAGAGTTTAAAGACTCCAGGAAACGAACTTTAACCGCTTTAGCTTCGTCAGTGGTATTAACTACAGACAGAATGGTTTGAAGACCATTGTTTGTAGTGTAGTAAGGATAGATGAGGACTTGGCCCAAACCATCCGGATTTATATTTACTGCTTGTGCAGAACTTGTGATACCAGCAATACCGGCAACACCAGCTAACACTGCAGTTACTAAATTATTTCTTTTCATTACAACACTCCTATTGTGTACACAGGGCTGCAAAAATACGCCCGAACTTTCTATTTGCGCCAGCCACGAGCGCACTCTTGGTGCCCGTAGCGCATATTCGCAGTGGTCATGTTACGATAAACACAGGGGAAAGGCAAACTAATAAACAAATATATTTCTAGGGCTTTGACTATATTTTTACTTGTTGTTTTTTTGCAAAAGCTCAAGAAACCCTGCATTGGTCTAGCCAAACGGCAGCTACACACTATAAAGACCAGATATTGTTGTTTTTAACCAACGAAAATTAATGTTAAAACCACTTAACATATTACCTGAAATTCCTTTACCCGAGGACTCTTAACACTATACTAGCTATTAGAAAGACCCTTATTTACCCGGAACCAACCACCATTCATTATTCAGCTTTACCCAGTTTTCATGCACGACTTCAAAGCTTTCAAATGAAGTTACTCCGCGAACAGGTGAATATAGCTTGAAAACTACGCGAATATCGACCGTACAAGCTTCTCCATCACATTGACTGGAAATAATTTCGCCTCCCAACCAGCCCACCCGTCTGGATGCCATTTTAACGATATGCTGAGTTTGATTGACCCCGGAGCGATAACCCGGTGAAGTAAATGGGTAGGTTTTTTCCCACTCCTGCGCAACCATGGCTTTCAGCCAAGCGACGGATTTTATTTCTACCACCTCTACATCACTCAACTGTGACTCGCCTTGTGTGAGTGTTTTGCTTCCCATATAGAGCGCTGCTGTAATCAACACTGCTGCAATCAACCATTTAATCATTTTCATTTACTTCCTGGTTATTAACCTTATTTCAATCGTGTTTTCTAATTTCAATTACTATTTTCGAGCGCTTGCTGCTTGAGGAAACGCTCCTGTTGTTCTTTTTCCGGGGTCAGGGTGATAATTCCGCCCTGACGAATGGGTTTTAAATTACGGAAGCGATGCTGGTATTCATCGGTAACCACGTCCAGTTCTGCGGCAGATTTAACCACTGTAGGGGTAATCATCACCAATAACTCGGTGCGCTGGGTGCCTTTGTTAATCTCACCAAATAACGGGCCAACATAGGGAATCCGTCGCAGGAAAGGGATGCCGGCTGAGTTATCTGCAACAATTTCGCGGATTAATCCTCCCAGCAACACCGTACTACCACTCTGCACCGCTATTTTAGTCGTTATAGATCGATCATTGATATTGGGGTTGCCATTAGGAGCTGTATCACTAGGGCTGGAAACAGTCTGTATGACATCCAGATACACTAAGCCCCCCGGATTGACTCTCGGGGTGACCGTTAGCTCAACACCGGTCTTAATATATTGGTTGGATTGTATCGACCCTTGCTGATTACCGCCAGGATTAAAGGATGTGCCCTGTACTGCCAAACTCTCACCAACGCTGATATTGGCTTCTTCGTTGTTGCGTACCACCAACGACGGGGTTGAAAGCACGCGTATATCGGTGGTTGTATCCAAGGCTGTTATAGTCGCGGAAACAAAATTTCCGGCGCCGGTAAGCGTGGCCAACTGGCCAAAAAAGCCACTCTCATCGCCATTTGTACTTTCAACACGGAAATCTGTGGACGATGAAGGGAGCACCCCGCCATCCCAACCCAATTCCGGGACAACATTGGATAAAAACCAACTGACACCCAAGGATAATTGATCGTTGAGAACAACCTCCAGCACTTGCGCTTCAATATGCACCTGTAAAGGCACAATATCCAAGCGCTTAATTGCTGCCAGAATGCTGTCATAGGTCTGTGGTGAGGTCTGGATTAATAGGGAGTTGGTTTCTTCAACCGCAATAATGGAAATATCCTCATCATTGGATGATCCGGCTCTGGCGGGCCTATTGGCAGATGAGCGGCCCGTAGCCTTGATATCATTTTCGCTTTGCTGATTAAACGAACCCAATGACACCGGCTTCAAGCCCGGCGCAACTTCACCGCTGCGAGACCTAGTCGAGCTGCTACCACCGCTGGTGCCACCGAAAATCTGCCCGAGGTAATCGGCAAGCGCAACTGCTTCTAAGTTACGGACTTCATATACATACAAGCGCCTGGAGGCCTCACCACCACCACGGTCGAGGCGTTCGATCCATTCGCGCGCCTTGCTCAGATATTCCGGCTGCGGGGTAATCACCATCACTGAGTTTAAGCGTTCCATCGGCATAAAGCGGAACATACCGGCCAGCGGTGAGCCATCGTTATTACCAAATAATGCTTCTAGCTCGGGAATAACCGTGGCTACCTCGACCCGCTGCAAGGGAAATAAACCAACCGACATGCCTTTCAGCCAGTCGACATCAAAGGTTTCGATGGTGCGCATGTAGTTACGCAGTTCGTTGCGGGTACCAGCAATAAACAACAGCGCACGATTATTATCCGCACTTAATATTGCTCCGTCACGAGCATAAGGTTGCAGCAGTTTTTCCATTTCACTGGCAGCAATATAGCGCATTGGCACTGCCCGTACTTCATAGCCACGCACATTATTCACCGAACCAATGGTCGGGGTTAACAGCCCCTGTATTGCTGATTTTAATGGCAGTATATTATAACGGTCTTCGCTCCAGACCAGCGTTGCGCCATTCCAGCGCAATACCATTTCCAGGATAGGTAGCACCTGATCACGGCTGATAGGTCTAGCAGTAGAGAATGTAACCTTGCCTTTTACTCCCGGCCCGATAACAAAGTTTTCCTGTAATAAATCCCCCAGTACGGTGTGAATGATTTCCTGGATGGGTACGCCTTCCCAGTTAAAAGTAACCTCGCCCTCACCCGTTAGCGGTTTGTAAACACGGGCTCGAGCGGCTTTTTCATTAATAAATACACCACTGCCCCGGTTGATCTCAACTTTCGGCTCTTCCCAATCCATGTCTTCATCGTCGATTCCAATGCCTGCAGTGTTATTCTCAGTATCCCCTTTGGTATCGGCACCTTTGTAAGCTGGCCAGTTATCCGCGGCTTCTCTGGCAGCATCAAGCTCAACATCTGTGCGTTGATCTCCACCAACGGCACAAGCGCTGAGAGCAAGCACCAACCCCACGGTGAATAAAAAGCGGGCGGGCTGAAAACCACCAGGCTTGGTAACTGACACAGGCACGCAGTTGGCGTTCACTTTATCCATTGGTTGAACTGAAGTCATATTATTTGTCTTTTCCATTGTTTATCCACCGCCCTGTTGTGCCGTGTTTGTTTTTTTCTTTTGTGCATCTCTTGCTGCTTTCCGTTTAGCTAAACCTTCGCGCATAAAGTCGGCCGCAGACTTGGGAGTATTTTTGGCTTTTTCTGTAGCCGCATTAGTGCCCGCCACTTTTGCAGCCCCGCCTATCCTAGCTTTAGCTGCTGCACTTGCCCTGGCATCCGCTTGCGGTTTTGTCGCCGTTTTCTTGCCAGACCTTGCCGCGGGTGGTTTACCCAGCGACTGGGTAAATATCAATAATTCCAATTCTGCTGTTTTACCCTGTCGATTGATCAGCGACACTTTGCGCGCGTCAACTTTTTCCACCGACCAAGCAGCCAGATCGCCTTCCAGCGTAGAACCTTCTGGGATACGCATAGTGGTTTTACCCTCACGATCCCATAACAAGGCTATTTTATGCTCTTTAGTTATAACAATGCCTGTCAGGTCAGCCTCTAGTGGCTTATCTTCCAAGGTGTCTGTAGCTACCAAGTCAGAGGCATCATTTCCACCGGCCGTAGAACTGATATCAACCGGTTTGCGGTCTTCATTAAATAGCGGCTGCTGTTTAATGACCGCAAAATTCGCTAGGGGTTCAAGTTGACTGATTTCAGCAATGCCTTGTTGAGGCATCAATTCAGATGCCTCAGTATCGAGGCTGACCTTGGGTACGCCACCACTAAATACCGGTAATAATAATATCACTAGCAGTAACAGCCCGCCCATGCCCAATAAAGCTATGCCCAACGGGTTGTCTTTGATTAATGATTTCACTTGTCAGCACCCCGCGAGCGTATATAGCCGGTGAGATTGAAACGGATATCCAGACGGGTAGCTGTCGGCTCGACTGTTTTTCCACGCGTGCGCCGCGGAGTAATTTTGTATAAATTAAGCTCCTCGACCAGCATCATCGGACGCTGGCTCTCCAGCTTATACAACACTTTTACAAAATCAGGAATGTTACAGTTCATGCGGATATTCACTGAAGACCGCTGGAAACGTTCTTCAAAGCGTGTGCGTACCGGCTGACTGGAAACCACATTACAGCTGCTACGGTCATCGGCCTCCGCGCTGATGACTTGTTTGAGGCGATCGGTCATCCCAGCCGCAGCTGCATTTACATTAACTTCCGGCAGAAATAAATCCAGTTCCTGTTGTGTGGTTTTCAGCTTGCCTAGCTGCTCGGCAAGTGTTTCACGCTGCAAAGTTACCGCCTTCATGCTGGTATAACGGGACTCCAACGAGCCAATGTCATCACTTAATGTTGCATGTCGTAGCACAAACCAATGAAAACCCAACATATAAACCAAAATAAGGCTGATGAGTAGTAAAGCTACCGGCAGCAGGCGGCTGTCGCTATCTGTTGGCAGAAATTGCATTATTGCGCTCCCTTGCCGTCTGCTTTGGCTTTGTCTGCTTTGTCTGCTTTGTCTGTCTGCTTTGTCTGCTTTGTCTGCTTTGTCTGCTTTGTCTGCTTTGTCTGCTTTGTCTGCTTTGTCTGCTTTGTCTGCTTTGTCTGCTTTGGCTTTGCTTGCTTTGGCTTTGCTTGCTTTGGCTTTGCTTGCTTTGGCTTTGGCTGCTTTAGCTTTGGCTGCTTTAGCTTTGGCTGCTTTAGCTTTGGCTCTGGCAGCCTTAACCTCGACTGCAGTGGTTTTGTCATTTTTGGCAACCGGCTCCGTAACAAGCACTTCACGGTCGACCATTTTTATCAGCCTAGCTGAAAGATTAAAGCGCTCGCGTTTGGCCCGACTGTCAAACTGGGTGGTCCCTAAGAATGCCGCGGCGGTAAAATAGGGCGAGGCATTAATATCGCGAATTAAGCGCTGGGCTTCAACCGAAAGCCCCTGAACACGAATTTCACCACTTTTAATAATTAACCGTTGTACCCAGGTGTCTTTATTCAGAATCCGGGTGAGCTCGGCAATAACTTCGATATCTTCCGGGTACTCGGTCTCTCTTTTGGCAAGAAAGCCGGCAGCTTCTGTAGCATCGACAATTTGTTTGCGCATATTCGATACCAGACGCGCCTCTTTGGAAACCGAGGCAATTGCGGTTTTCAACTCTTCCGCATACTGTTCTCGCACATGGATAGATTGCAACATAGCAACTGCCAGCAACAGTAATACCACAACCAGCAAGATATGATTAAAACGCGCTTTTTTATTAACCCTGAGCGCGCGCATTTCTTCGGGCAGCAGGTTGAGTTGTTGTTCTTGTGTTCTTGTATCACCGGCAATAGCGACGCGATTAATCTCAACACCCATTTTCTGCAGCAGTTGAATTTGCTCAACCACTAGCGGTCGGGGTACTAGGTAAAGCTGCAAATGTAGTTGGTTATGGGCTTTATCCCGACGATTGATGCGGTAATCAAAATAAACATCATTGTTGCGGAACGGGGTTTGCCGGTCGAGATCAAACTCAAGTGCCTGACGAAGCCTGCCTTCTGCAGCCAGCGGTAAGCTGACTTCAGTTTGCAGCACTGCGGAATCTGCGAGGAATAGAATTTTTTCGGGGTTTTCAAGCTCAGCATCTAGCAATAATTGCTGGACTTGTTGCTGTACCAATTCCGGGTCACTGCTGGCTGCCAACTCCAACTGGTGGTCATTATCGGTAAGAAACTGATAAGTTGCCTCCTCTGCTGACCCAGTTAGCGGAATTATTTGCAGCGGCCGTGCCTCCGCCAGCAGGCGTTCGCGCCAATTGGCAGGCAGCAACGCACGCAGCTCCGCCGTCCACCAGCGCCAAAAGCGGCCCGCGCCGCTGTCGCGCAACTGGCTACCCAGGCTGTGCATTTTTTGGTTAACTGAATCTAGTAATGACAATTCAAGACTCCCACACTCCTTCTTTCCAGCGCATTATTTGAAATGCTTGCTGGTTTTTCCCCGGCGACAGGCTGATCGTCACCTCAAGTCGTTCCCAAACACCGCTCGGCATAGTAGCTTTTATACTGATGCTCTGAGTTGGTCCAATACCACGCATGGCCACCGCGCTGCCATCCGGCATCAACAGGGTATTATCGCCGCTATTATCCCGTGACTCACGCTGATTAATAAAATCTCGGGCAATATCTTCGGTCATTCCCGGCATCACCATCAAAGCTTCAAATGGTGCAAACGCCGGATCAACTGTTCTTCGGCGAGAGTATACCGTTAAAGCCGGTTCAAGTTTGCGATAGAGGTCATAATTCATCCCCAAAACTTGTTGTAGTTCGTCCAGAATCACAAAGTTGCCATTGCGTGGGCCATAGGGCAGGTCTGCACTGCCATATTCTGCTTCTTCTGCTCCATCCAAACGCACTGCATCATCCGGGTCGCGCCAGTCAAGAATTGCTGCTACCAGCGGCAACACCTGCATTTCATCAACACCTACTCCGATCAACAAGCTGCCTAGTGTGAACTCATCGACCACATTAAGATCCAGCTTGCCGCGTTCATCAATGATGGAAATCTCCAGATTGGCGTCTTCAAAAGGCAGTGTATAAACTCGGCCATCCGGCACCCAGCGATTAACAATATCGGGGTTGCGTAAATTCAATACTGCCATGGCGATACCCGCCTCGGCTGCATAACGCGCACGAGTGCCGTCAAGTAATTGCCGCGCCTGCAGGTTTTCGGTACGCGCCGAGACTGAAAACGAACCCACCGTGATGGTAACCAGCACCAGCACCCAGAGCACAATAATTAAGGCAACGCCTGTTTGCCGCTGTGAAGCACTGACTGAAAGTTTAGAAGATAAACGCATAGAGTAAGTGACAGCAGCCGGCATCAGTTGTTCCCTTGACTGTCATTGCGTTTTTTGATCAAGTCCTGAATAGCTCGCTGATAACGGTCACGGCCACCACTGCTGCCACCTGATATCCGACTGTTATAACTCGATGCTACCAAGTCCGGCCAGACCAGGTTGATTCCAGTGTCGGTGAATTCCAGACTCAAGCGCACTGCCAGTGGCAACGCTCCTGCTTCCTCCCAATCTGCCTGCCAACTGGCGGTTTTTTCTTCTTCATCTGACTTAAGAAACTCAAATTGCAAATTATCAACATTTTCCAGCAGCACAATTGGGTCCTGGGCTTCAAGCTCACTTTTACCCTCCACTAAAATGGCGTGCCTGAAATGCAATTCCCGACCTTTTTCACCATTGCCAACTTCCAGTCGCTGTAACTGCGGACCACCAAAACCCAAATAACCCGGCATTGGCCCTATCCAGGTAATGCTGGCGTTATCGCCTAGGAACATTTGCGCGTCTTCACCCTCACCATCCCAGCGCATCGGCAGCATTTGGTGAATCTGGCGGCTGATAAACTGATGGGTCATGCGCATCGACTGGCTGGCTGAAATCAACTGCTCGCCGCGCAGGGTTGCCCGGGTGGTGGCTTGCATGCCACCATAAACTAACGCCAAAATAGCCGCCATCAGAGTCACCGCCAACAACATTTCTATCAATGTGAAGCCGTCATTTCGCTGCAGTTTTATTTCGACGATTTTCATTGCTCGTTACCGTTAACCGCCTTCAGCGTAACAAAGCGGGCGGTGGCCGGATTACTACTCTCGCCCCAGCTGACCTCAACCGCTACCCGGTAGAGTTGCACCGGCAAAGCTTCAGATGCCACACTATCCTCGCCAATTATCATTTCATATTCTGAAATATCCAGGTGATAACTATATTTATCATTAAACCGACCACTGGCTCCACCGCTTTCAATCGGTGCACTGAGACCAACTTCGGCCATTATCGAGTCAGCCCAAAGGGTCGCCTGGGTATATTCCTGAGAGCG
>QIKG01000235.1 GCA_003232965.1 Oceanospirillales bacterium | reverse complement strand
GCGGATAATAACGGAGTTATCCGGGTATTCAAACAAGCGCCGGTCGTGGTCAAAAGCCCATCCATAGCCCAAGGGACTGTCATAGCTGGTCTGGCTATCATAACGGCGGGTGATATTAATGGGGTAAATACCACGGGCTCAAAGATCAGTATAACGCAGGCGCTCTGCACCGGATAAATAGGAAACCGGGTTACCTGAACCTGGATCATCACAGCACATGGTTTTGCTATCGCAATCTGGCGGCGGGGGTTCGCCGCCACCGCCTGTGCTTACCCCACTAATGTGATCCAATAGCAAGAAGTTACAAGAATGGTTACCCGCAACGATGGCAATCAGACCTGCCCCCAATCTTCCCATTTAGATGCCCACGAGCTTCCTTGCCACTGTTTCGTCAGCGAATTGCTTTTTAAATATGTCATGTTTATAGAAGTATAAACTTGTAAAATTGTGCTCATTGAGCTAATCTGGCAGGATAAGGAGATTTCTATGAGTATTGCGCAAACTATTCAAAATACCGTTGAAGCCATGCCCGCTGGTCAGATTTTTGGCTACCAGGAGTTGCCTAGTTATGCCAAATCACCTAGTGCCGTGATTAAGGCAATTTGCCGGCTGGTGGCCGATAAACGACTAGAACGGTTTTCTAAAGGTAAGTTTTATGTGCCAAAGAAGGGACGGCTTGGTATTAGAAAACCTTCGGATGGGGAACTGCTCCGTTCAATGTTGTATAAGAATGGTTGCTTGCGTGGCTATGTTACAGGTTTATCGCTTTATAATCAGCTAGGACTTACAACGCAAGTGCCGTGCATGATTACTATTGCGTACAACGGTGGTCGTCAAGAGAAAGAATTTAGCACGATCCGTATTAAAACCGTAGTGACGCGTATACCTATCCTGGAAAAGGATGTTAAGTTGCTTCAATATCTGGATGCATTGAAAGATATAAAGAAAATTTTGGATTCTGATGTAAATCTTAGCCTTGAAATCATGCGCCGATATATCGCCGAATTATCCGAGCGAGAGCAGGGGCGACTGGTGAAATTAGCGCAAAATTATTATAGCCCTCAAGTCAGGGCGTTGGTTGGTTTGTTGTTTGCGAGCCTAAAAATATCACTACCAAACTCTTTGGCTCGATCACTTAATCCGACGACGATTTATAAACTAAAACTAGATCGATCAAAGTGGCCAATGGCTAAGGAATGGAACATCCGATAATGAAGTTGCATGAAGACAATGAAGCTTTTGCGCCGTCACCGCTGAAACAATTGGTTTGCCACAGGTCTATGTTGAAAAAGATTATTGGGTGACAAAAGCACTTAAATACCTTTCGGAATCTCTGCATGTTGGAGAGGTCGTATTCAAAGGTGGCACATCTCTTTCCAAGGCATACAGATTGATTGATCGTTTCTCGGAAGATATTGATTTGGCTGTGCTCGCTGGTGATAAAAGCAATACGGCACGGAAAAAATTACTTAAAAGAGTTGAGATAGCGGTTACCCAGGGTCTTACCTATTTGAAAGAGGATGCGCGGGAGTCTAAAGGCTCGAAATACCGTAAGACGGTTTATCAGTATCCGCGAAGTATTGACGGTGGCGCTTTTGGGCAAGCCTCTTCTGAGTTGCTTGTTGAGGTCAACGCCTTTACCAAGCCTGAACCTTTTGAATCACGAGAGTTACAAACACTGATAGCCGAAGTTTTGGCCAAAAAAGGCGAACCTGATTTGATAGCGCAGTATGTGCTTGAAGGTTTTTCGGTAAATGTTCTGTCTGTCAGGCGAACACTTGTTGAAAAAATGCTGGGTGTTATCAAAGACAGCTACAACGAAGAACCTGTTGCAAAGCTATCTAATCGAATTAGACATCTATATGATATTTGCTTGATATTAAAGCATAACGAATACCGAGCTTTCGTTACCAGTGAAGAGTTTATGGCACTTTGCAATATTTGCATTGAAGATGAGAAAACTGGCTTCTTCGAACAATCGGGTTGCTTTGAACAGCCGCTTATAGATGCGCCGATATTTTCTGAATTCGGGAATTGGCAGGCATCTCTTGGCGTTACATATACAGGTGTATTTTCACATTTGGTGTATGGTGATTTACCAACAATGAGCGATATAAAAGAAGCGCTTGATTTTATCAAAAATAATCTGAAGTAGTTAGTCCTGAATTCGGTGATATAAACTTGGAAAAATCATCGTAGAAACGTAAAATCGTGTGATAGTTAATTTGGGAAAAATTACGGTGGTAGAATGGACGGCTACATTTAAGTGTCACAACGCTTTTCTAAAATACACTCGATGAAAACCTGATTCCTGTCTTCGCGTGAATTCTGAATAGCCAATATGAGTATATATTTGTAGGTTATTGGTCATTTTTGCATTAGTGTATAACTGAATTTCTTTATAGTCTAATTTTAAAGCTTCGATTTCCGCGACATCTAGGAGATATCGGCCTAGACCATTTTTTTGAAAATTGGGATGTACGGCTATATTATCTAACAATAAGTAAGATTTTTTTAGAACCAAAACTAAGATAGCTGCGATATGAGTATTGTTATCGATCACAAGAAAATGATCAGAAGTGATTTTTTGGTGGTAGTCATCAAATAGTGGTTCAGGTAGCAGGTCATTATCGTCTTTGTAAAAGGAATAAGCGGCATTAACACAACTTTGTATTCCGGCGATATCTGATAAGTTGGCCTTACGTAATTTGAAATTATCATTCAAGAGCTAAATTCCTCAAAATTAAAAAGCCAACATTCGATGCGGATCAAAAGCCGCTAACGATCCAATTTAGATAGGGTTAACCTCAACTTGGGTGACTAATTGTCATCCCAAGTTAAAGCTAATTTGAAGCCTGCTTGAACAAGCCGGCTAATTGCACATGCTCCTAATTTTATTCAGTTCTTTCGCTGTGTTAAGCATCGAATATTCACCGTTATCGCTAAAGGTATAAAAAATCATATCGTTAGGTAACAATCCGACTGCAATACCGCCAAAACCTGACATATAAGGAATGTAAAGCGGACTACTGCAACTTAATGCTTGATCCGCTTTCCAGATCCAAAAACCATTATCATAAAAGTCAAACTCACTACCCGCACTTAAACCGTGAAAGCTGGTTTTTTGTAGCATTTCGTCCATCATCGTCTCATCTAACATTTGAACGCCGTTCACTGCACCTTCTGCTTTGTTGAGGAATTCGCCAATTTTAACAATATCATCACGGTGTAAGGTCACTCCATAACCGGCGTAAGGTTGCGCTGCTGTATCGTTGGTTCTTAAGCTAGTGGTGATCACTGGACTGAGACCCAAGGGTTTCCAAAGATCATTATTTAACATCTCCCAAATATCAATACTAGTATCGAAATCATTCATTTCTGATCCTAGTAAATAAGTATCTGAGGTATGGTAAACCCAGCGGTTATTTGGTGATACAATTTGACTGTAACTACAAGCGTGCGCAAGTTTTTCGCTATGGGTATATTTCAAAAAGAAATCATTGAAGGTGGCGCTATCGCCTTCATCAGCTTGAAATGCGGAAGAGCTATAACGACCGGTTGCCATATCAATTAGATTGCCCCAAGTTACTTGATCCCAACTATTATCATTGCAAATCGAAACTGTATTTTCCTGTTGAGAACCAGCGAACTTCTTTTCTAAACGCATTAGACCCACCGCACCAAAAAAAGATTTTGATGTCGAATACGAGGGTACACTCATCACATGGCAATAAGGATAGTCGCCCCAACGGGTACCACAGTTACCCACATAATTGACACCATCAACCGCAACCCCATAAAGAGTACGGTGAGCTGCCGATTGGTCGCTACCGATTTGGGAAACATCTATATTACTGTTAGGAAAATCAGTGGCAAGTGCCAAGATAGGTTTGGTCGGCATTCTATTGGCGACCTCCGTTTGATAATCGTCAATAATGGTTGCTGCGTTGCTAACATCTGCTGGCACATAACTGGCGCCTAAATTGCCCCAACTGTCGTATTTAAAATACTGGCAGGTTTCACCGCCGATCTGATAAACCAGATTAGAAATGCTGCCATCGTCTTTAAATAAGAAAGTCATCACCCCGTTGTGAGTACAGTTAGCGCCGGATTCTTGCAGCGCAAACGGCAATGCCACTCTGCTATATCCTTGGTCACCGTCTTCATTCCAAACTCGACCAGGTTCTAAAACATACTGCCAACTCGGATGATCGGTAAGTGTTAACCCACGGTTAACCGGAATAATATGAGTTCCCACTTGAATCAAATCATAGTCAAATTCAGGTAGATTTTCCGGGTCGGTATAACTGCCTTTAAGATTAGTGCCTTGCTCAACCAAAGTACCGGTAGTTGCTTCACCAGAAAGGGTAAGACGACCTTGAAAAGTGTTAGTCGGGTTTGCCGCATTACTCGGAACCGCAAAACCGCTATAATCTATACGACTAAAACTGCTGCCGGTTAAAGTAGCGAAGGTCGCCGTTGAACGATCAACATTGCCATCACCGCTGAGCGGATCATAATCACTATTTCCCTCACCATTTTCAAACCCACTACCACTCAGAGCCACACTAGAAAGTTCTTCATCACTATCATTACTTGGAATGGAAAGTGAATCACTGAAGTCATTAACCGAAGTCGGTGAAAACTGCACTGAAATCGCACAATTACTGCCCGCTGCAATAGTTTGATTGCTGCAACTATCTGCACTAATACTAAATGGCTGCGCATTACCACCGGAGACCGCGCCAATGATTAAACCGGCGGTGCCGTCGTTAGAGACAGTGATTGTTTCAGTGCTGGAGTCATCCACTAATACACTACCGAAACTACCGGAGCCACTAACCGTTATTTCCGGTTCAGGGGTTACTGAATAAATAGCAAATTCATCGGCGTAACAAACATCAAAATCATTACTATGATATTCGTTATTGGGATTACCCCGTAAGCGAACTTTAAGGTTGGCATTATTATCTGCCGAACTTCCTAATGCCACTGTACCATTGCGGTATAGCCAATTATCTTCTCCATTAACCAGTGTTGCTACGGTCATAAACCCATTACCACTGTCCACCTGCAAATCACAGGATTCACCGAACTCTAACCAACCGCCCAATAGATGCCAATCGATGCTGATCCCAGCTTTGCCGAGGGTTGAAAAACTTCGCTGGATATTAGCCGACCCTCTAAATTTTACCGCATTGCCAGACCAAACATAGATGCCGGCTTCCTGGGTAACACCATCCGCTGCAGTAGCGTTGCCATTATCAATGGTCCATCCACTCCAGCCGGTGTCGAAAGTATCGGTAAAAGGAATTTCGGTACTACCGCCGCCAGTAACAATCACATCCCCTATCACCAAAATATTGTCAAAGTAACAATTATCAGCATTATTATTGCCGTTGGCTCGCATTCTAAGTTGTAGCACAGCATTATCACTAGCACCTGCGGGTGAAATAGTTCCAGAATACCAGGTAAGTCCATTGTCTTGACCGTTGACCACACGCTTTATCAGATCCCAACTGGCACCGTTATCACTGGATAGTTCTGCGATGCAAGTATCACCAGACTCCAATAAAAAAGCCACAATTTCAGCAGTCACACTCACATTGTTATATCCCGAAGAGGACAATGTTATAGTGGCGTTTTTTTGATTTAATAAACGCATGGAATAATTACTATTAAACAAATTAGCAATGGCTACCGGACCATTTCCATCGATGCTCCAATCACTAATATCGCCATCTTGGAAATTATCCGAAAACAAAGTTTCCGATAATACCAAGGGCGAAATGCTAAATAGAAAAAACATCAGGTAGAGTTTTATAATTTTCATTTTTTAGACCTCATATTGATTAGCTCAATAATTTGAGCGGACGATTAATGCCAGATCAGCTATGCTCATCCTAGAGACCGATAAATAGGCACTGTTAATAATACAAGATTGATATCAATAAAGTAGCTCCAGATAGTGACTTGCTTTAGTACCAGACCAACCAGAATTTTCGATATGAAAATATTTTTTAAAAGCTCTAGGAGGCTGCCCGAGAATAGCAGCCTCCTAGCTTAATTAATTCTGGCCTATTGTTTGCTAATTGCGTTATCCAATAGTCGGACCGGATAAAAGGCCACTAACATACACAACCCTAAAACCACCGCAGCCACGTTAATCAATAGAATATAATTTTGAGATTCGGCCAATAGTTTGTAGCTACGCGAGCTTACGCATCACCCCCTTCTTGTGCCGTGCTGGCTACCAAAACCCCATCACGATTATAAATTTGCTTCCACGCGCCAACCCGCGACCCTCCGAAGCACTGGGGGAATCACAGGCATACAGAGCAGCCAGTCATCAACCCTGCAAGGCCGGTGAAACCACATGGCGTGATCGAGATTGGCTAGAATCATCGGGTCTGGATAGCTTTGGTTTTTTATATTACGTATCGAATGGCTGCTCTTGTGGTAGTGACTTCACGGCAGCCAGCGCCACCACCAGGCTCAGTAAAATAATAACGGTGGCTATAATAATCACCTGTTGATAATTATCTGTGCCTAAGAGGATGCCGGTAACTACCGGCCCCGAGGCAAGCCCAAGTTTTGAAGCCATTCCGCTCATGGCTGCAATTTGGCCATTGGTGTCCAGTTTTGCACAAATTGAAAACAGGTAAGGAATTACAAAGGCCCAGGTAACGCCAACCCCCATATTCGCAAGAATCCAGATGCTGTGGTTGCCGCTGTATAGAAGTGCCCATGTACCCAGCGCTGTCAGGCTGATGCCAAAAATCAGTGGCTTTGATAGACCGTATCGAGTCGAAAGCCAGATCACCAATGCGGCACCGAGGATCCCAACCCAGGCTGCCCATGCCAGGGTAACGCTGATAAATTCAATGGTGAGTCCATAATGTTTTCCCATACCGACAATAAAGGCGTACAGCCCCATATTGGCTGCCTGGAACAGAAAGATAGCTATCAGCGCAAGAATGAGTGGTCTGCTGGTTAGCATTTTCCAGACTGAACCAGAATATCTTTTACGATCAAGGTGATCGAAATCAGGTATAAACGGGACCATCAGCAGGGTAGCCAGACTGAAAAGTATCAGGCTGATATATAGCACACTGATGCCGAACTGTTCCACTAGTTGCGGTATCAATAACATGCCCAGCCCTCCAAAACCAAACTGCACCAGCAACAACATGCCAAATGTGCGATCAGGGGACTTTGTTTTAGCAATAGTAGCAAAGCCGATACCTACCAGTGCGCCGCCGATACATCCATGAAAAAAGCGGATGATAGTCAGCGGTGTTGCAGATGTTATATTTATCGATATCAGGTCAATGGCTATCAGTCCGGCGAGGAATAGTATGGCGATTTTTCGCCACTGAATTTTATGGACAAAAAAGACCACAGCAAACGCCCCGACTGCGGCACCATAAACATTCGCCGAGCCGATTAACCCGGCTTGCTGATTACTAAACTGTAGAGCCTCTTTCAGGCCGTCAATCAGGGCCGGCATGATGTTGACATAGAACAGGCCGGCTGTGGTCAGGAATGCGAGCAGTACGCGAGTGAGCATGCTGTCGGCTTTGGCTTTAGGGAGTGAGTGAAACAATAGTTAATCCTCGCAGAGTTTAAAATGCTTACCGAGTTCTCTGACGATTTCCAGCCAGCGGTATTGATAGCCATCAGCATAGTTGTAATACATCAGCTCAGGTGAAATTAGGGCTACGGTTATACCGCCATAGCCGGACATAAAGGGAATCCATCGGGGTTTTTTACAGCCTAAAGTTTTGCTGACCTCTAGGGCCCAAAAGCCATTATTGTAGGCTAGATCGGGGCTGTCGCTGACAAAGTTCAAGCTTACCGGTCCACGCTGCAGGGCGTTAGCCAATAGCTTACGATCGAGGATCGGCTCGCTGGTTTTTAGCTGGGAAAAAAGAAATTGTGAAATTTTAATGATGTCATCAATGTTATATGTTAAGCCGGCGCCAGTTAAAGGTTGTTTAACTTTATCGTAAGTGCGCTTTGTTGTGGCCAGCAGGGGTGAAAGCCCCAAGTTTTTCCATAAGTCTGCTGCAAACCAGTCGGTATAAATATCCGCTTTGCCCTCAAAGCGCTGGAATAAGCGGTTCAGCATTACACCCGCAAGGTAGGTATCGGAGGTGTGGTAGACAAAACGTTTGCCGGGCTTGCTTTTGTGTGGAAACATATTGCAGGCAAGCTCAAGTTTTTCGGCGTGGCTTGTCGCAACAAAAAAATCTACCATCCGCTCGCTAGCTTCATCAGCTTCTGCCTTGCGGCTGCGATAATTGCCGCTGCGCATATTCAGCAAATGATTCAGGCTCACGCCCTGCCAAAGCACATCAGTGCACTCCGGGATAACCCGGGTCACAGCGATATTGCCAACCCCGGGGTATTTCGCTTCCAGGCGCATCAGCGCAATACCGGCAAAAATACTTTTCGCGGTCGAATAAGAGGGCAAAGCAAGCTCTTCACAATACGGCCCAGAACCATAACGGTCGCCACAGTGTAGGCGGTAATGCTTTCCATTAATCATTAAGCCGGATGTTATTGCTTGCCGTTGTTTTGTACGCAGTAGGATGTCGGTATCTAGCCGTGGATAGTCTTCTGTGAGTTCGTTGATGGTAAGGCTCGGAATCCGGTTTTGTCTTTCTAGTTTGAACTTATAAATTAGCTCCTCTTGCCGGGCGATAGCCTTCGGAGTGAAGGCAGCATTCACTTTCGTGACCATGTCGAACTGTAAATACCCGCAGGTTTCAGCCGTAATTTGTAACACCCCCGGCCCGCTTCCGCCATCCTTCTCAAGCAGAACCAGTAAATAACCGTTATGGGTGCAGTTGGCATTTTTTTCCTGCAGGCTAAACGGCAGGACTATGCGGTAAAGTCCTCGGTCGGCTTCATCCACCCAGATTTTTCCGGGTCCGACCAACCACTCCCAATAAGGGTGTTCCCCGGTGTTCAGCGAGCGTATTTCAGGAACAATATTATCGCCTATTTGAGCAAAATTAAATGTGATGCGAGGTAACTCGGTTATCCGTGCAGATTGTGATTCCGCTGTTTTGAAAGAGTCTTTCAACAACTTAAAATATACGGGTGTTCTTCCGGTACTAAGCTCCAGCTGACCGGAGAAAAGTTTTTCGGCTGGCTTCGCTTGTGGAGGGTGGGCGAATGCGACGGTGTTCATCGGCCTGGTGGGGGCTACCTTTTGTTCCAGCCATTCTAGGCTGATGTGATTATGTGTATCGCCGGCCTGAAGTGTGCCAACGAGGGCAAAGAAGATTAGTAGACTGAAGGTGACCCGTATGCGGCTAGGCACAATCGATCCCAGCTGCAGTCAGCTGTTGCTGCAGTGGTTGTAGCTGTTTAGTGTATTGTTTCCAACGGCCTACCGAGCTGGTGTAAACAGGTTGGCGCACCTGGGCGGCACTGGCAGTGGCAGATGGTGAGGTCTGTTTGTGGAAATCCATGATTTTTGCCTGCCATCGCAGCTCGCAGAAATCGACCAAGTGTCGTGCTTGTTCTTCAGGCCGCTTCACTAGCGTCGCATATTCGATATCGAGAAAACCATCGCTGCCAAAAGTGTTTCGCCAGTGCTCCATCAATCGATGGTAGGCAATGTAATATTGCCCTATGTCATTAAGGTTGTAGGAAAAGGGGTAACCCATACGGAACAGAGTTTTATAAATCGCAAAGCAGCTATCCAGCGGGTGGCGCTTTAAATGAATAATGTTGGCATGCGGGAACGCCAGCTTAATTAGTCCCAGATAGAGAAAATTCAAAGGTGTTTTATCAATCAGGCGGTTACCATCAACTCCATAACCCTTGGTTGCATGACTGTAAAGTTTGGCAAGACGGTGAAAATCAGCATTGACAGAGCGTTTTACCAGATCTGCTTTACCGCTATTGGGGCCAATGCAATGCATCAGCGAGAAAGCAAAGCTGTTGATCTCGCCTAGGCTACCAACCTCGGAATGGCTGGAGAGCATCCGTTCGAGCAAGGTCGTGCCGCTACGGGGTAAGCCGAGTATGAAAACGGGCCTTTCTACTGATTTGGAAGCCCGGCTGCTCAGGCCAGTTGGAAAAGTCTTGGTAATTTGTCCCAAAGTTTGGGTATCATTTTCTACCTTATAGCGCATTTGCTTACGGCGGGCAGTGGCAGCCATTTCAAGGAATTCAAACGCACGCTGATATTCGCCGAGGTCGTCGAGTTCCTTTGCCAAGGCATACCCTAACGCAATGGTAGCAGTGGGTTTTGAGCGCCAGCGCCGGAGGCCATTTTCCAGCTCCTTTATGTGATTATTTTTGGGTGTTTGTTGTTGCAGAGTGCTGCGGTTATAGTAGGCTTCAAAATCTTGCGGGTGTTGTTGGATTACACTTTGCAACAGTTCACCGGCTGCAGCGAAGTCTCCAAGTACTACCTTGGCAGAAGCCAGATTATAGCGGTATTGAGGCTCTGTTGGTGCTAGCTTAACGGCTGCCTCTAGAGTTTTATCTACTTTATAAAATTGGGCGCAGTGCAGGTAGAGCTCTGACAGTTTCGCCAGTTTTTCAGGATTGTTTTGTAGATGTTGATGCAAATGATCGAGGCTTTGAATAGCCTCGCGGATTTCACCGGAATAAATCAAGCATTCGATAAGCCTCACATTGGTACTGAAGTGTTGTGACTCTAGCTTGTGTGCACGCCGGGCACTCACCAGCATTTTGTCAAATTCAGAGTTCTGTTGATACGCCTGACTGAGCAGGATAAACATGCCAACAAATTCCGGGTTCTTCTTGAGAGAGTCCTGTGCTAAGGCAATTGCGGCGGGCAGCTGTCGATCTAGGATCAACTGCTTTACCTGTTGCAATGCTGTCGTTGTATTTGAGTGGGGCAAAGGTTAGGCCATATACTTTATATATTTGGGCTGCTCTATTATAACTTCAATAAAAAAGGCATAACGAATTATGCCCTTTGGAAAGGGTTTTTCGGCAGGTTTAGAAGTTAAACGAGACGGTTACACCGATAGTTCTCGGGGTCGCAATAAACTGTTTGGAACCATTGCCGAAGTAGTTTTGTTCTGGCGATGTCCCCATAAACTCTTCTTTGAAGACGCCGGTTACGCCCTCTTCATTGGCCACGTTTTTAATCCATAAGGTAGTGGTCCAATTCTGCATTACAAGACTGGAAGAAAGATCCAACAGCGCGAAACCATCCATGGTTTCAGCAAAGCGGACAGAAGAACTAATAGCGTTTTCAGTATCTGTTTGTACATAAAGTCCGGCACGATTGGTCCAGTACCAGCCGTTGGCGAATGACTGGGTATTGGAAATAAAGGCATTGAATGAGTGTTCAGGAGTGCCCGGCAGGCTAGTGCCGTCGTTCGCAACCGGGAACATTTGACCGGGATCGCTGGGTGCGTAAACATCATCTGTCAGCTCTGCATTTACATAAGCATAGCCGATGCCATATTGCCACTGTGCGTCATCGCCGAGAGAGCCTGACAATTCTGCTTCCAAACCCACGCTCCTAGCACCACCACCGTTTTGGGCGGCAAAAAACCCCCAGTTGGTGGTTGCGGTGTTGATCTGAATATCTTCCCAGTCCATATAGAAAGCGGCAAAATTATACTGGACACGACCGGCTAGACCCTTGATGCCGAGTTCATAGTTGGTAGTGGAATCAGGGTTGTATATTTGCCAGGCAGGGTCTTCTGCAAAAGTGCCACTGAGCGGAACCGCATTAGCACCACCGCGGCGGTAGCCTTCTGAAATTGTTCCATAAAACAGTTGGTTTTCACCGAGGTCCAATGAAAAATTAGCCTTGAACAGAGTGCCGCTGTCAGAATCTTTGAAGAAAGCGATGTCTTCCGGTGAAAATCCGGTATATAAGCCAACGGCCATAACTGTATCGTTAGTAAACTCAGTATCGTAATAGCGCCCGCCGAAGGTCATGCGGAAGCTGTCGCTGAAGTGCCAGGTAAACTCACCGAAGAAAGACATGTCTTTATAGTTTTGTTTGCGAGCGTAATTAAAATCCCTGTCGCTGACTACAACCCCGGGGCCGAAGGCATTATCCGCCCAGGTTTTAAAACCGCGCAGGTAGCTTTCCTGGGTGGCATTCAGGTCCTGGTCTAGGTAGAATGCGCCGACAATATAATCAAACTTTCCATCGGTATCTGAAACTAGGCGAATTTCTTGAATAAATGCTTCATCAGCATAGCTGCGCCGTGCTTCTGCCATGGGTCGCGGGTAGTTATAGTAAAACCCAGCAAGCCAATTGTTCTGGGCATAGAACCCTGTGTTTTCACTGATGCTCTCACCGTTTTGATCATAGCTGGATGTGCTACTGGTAAGTGTGGCGAAACCCAGGTCCAAGTCCATTTCAAGACTGAGCATGTCGACATCGCGGGATGAAGGCTCAAGCTGGATAGAGCCATTTTGATACTCTTTATAGTCCTCGCCAAAGCCATCTTTACCGACTGTTTGCTGGCGTCGACCGCCGATATCATCGGACTGGGAGGCATAGGTAAATAGCGCAGAAAATGAGTCGTTAGGTTCAAACAGGAAAGACAGTCTGGCGAAATCAATATCTACCGTATCGGCATCTTTAACATTTTTATATACTGCGGTGTCTGCCAGTGGGCCATCGGGAGCAATCGGAATGCGATTTGCATCAAGCTCATAGATATTTACATAGTCGGTAATACCTGAATAATCAATCTTACCGCCAACAAAGCGAACGGCCATTGTGTCTCCGAGGGGAATATTTAGCATCAGATCAGCGGTCCAATTAAGGCCGTCAGAACCATCGGTAGAGCTCAGGTCGGTAGTGACTTTACCGAAAAACTCAGAGATGTCTGGTTTATTGAGAATATACTTAACGGTCCCGCCCAATGAGCCTGAACCATAGAGTGTCCCTTGGGGGCCGCGCAATACTTCAACCCGGTCAAGATCTTTGAGTACAAAGTTTGCATAAACTGGGGTGTCATTTATGTAGGTTGAAACCGTGGGTACTGTGGAAAGTGCAAAATCTCCAAATGCAGCACCATCGACATTTAAGCCGCGGATCATGATGGAATTAATGACGCCGGAGTTTCTATGACCGCGGTCGACAACAGTAACCCCCGGAATATATCGCATCAGCTCTGCATTGTCGGTAATCTGTGCGTTGTTGATAAAGTCACCGGTAATGGCCGAGATGTTATAGGGGATTTCTAAGACGGTTTCTTCACGGCGACTGGCGGTAACCGTTACAAGTTCCATTGCGCTGGGTTCTTGCACCGTTTCTTGGGCCAAGAGGTTTGCGCTGGAAAGCAGGGCGATTGAGATCGCGCTGGCTATGCTGGTGCGTTGTAATAGATAAGGTTTTTTGTCTTTCTGTGGTTTCATTTTTTATGCCTCAACCCAATTAAATAAAAATTTCCTACTGAATAAACTACAGTAGCTGTTTGATATCTTGTAGGACCAATTCATGTGTAACCATGGGTCCAGTTTGTAATGTCGCTGTTTCAGGAATCCCGGTATTTTGATTGCGGTACTTCCAGTGCGCCCAGTTGAGCAAATGCCCCCAGGTTCTTCCTGTCTATGTATACGGGGTATTCAAGCTGCTGATCCCGGAAACTTTTTAATACTTGCCCCAAGCCGTGCACGCCGCGTTCGCGCACATTGCGGACCCGCTTTAGATCCAACTCAACAGCAATCAGCTCGTCGCCAAAACCCGCTTTATGGATGGTTTCTCCCTCAGGTCCGACAATGATGGATTCGCCATAACCAAGCTTGCCTGCAGAGTTAATGTTGATGAAATAACATTGATTGCTGATAGCGTTGGCCTGCGCCAGCACCAGTTCGTTTTTTCGATCAATGCTGTTGGTCATAGTTGGGCAGATAATTACTTCTGCACCCATCCAACAAAGATTTCTGGTTAACTCGGGAAACCACTGGTCATAGCAGATCATCAGTCCGAACTTGCCTATATTAGGCACTTCAAAAACCACAAATTGGTCGCCGGCACTCACGCCTTTTTCGTAAGGATAAAAAGGATAAATTTTGTGATAGCGCTCAATGATTTCTCCTGCTGGATTAATCACTAAAGCGGTGTTATAGACTTTATCTGAAATTGATTGAAAATAGGAGCCGGGGATTAGCCAAATATTATGTTTGGCTGCCAGCTTGCTGAAAAAAGTCTCAATTTCTTCACCCTGCTTCTGAGCGTGATCGGTATTGGTGCCGTATGCAGATAGCTCCCCCAACACCAGCATATCGATCCATGGGAAGCGCGCCATGGCGGTATCAATTTCTTTCGCCAGCAAGGGCAAATTATTTTTATTATCCAGTTCCAGTTGGAGGCCGGCTATTGAAAATTTCGACATGGGTTACCTCGGCTTTATAGCGCGTATTCCGCGCTTTTAGCTAATTTACCCAGTTTTAGCGATGAATGATAGATCCAGATTTGAGGTTTGGACTAGACCAGTTGCATTTTTAGTCTGTCGTTTTGTTTGATAACAGCGGTATCGATAATCCGTCCGTTTTGATTAAACCATGAGATTTGACCGGCGTTCACGGTGACATAAAAGCCTAATTTTTCACCATAGGCCCAGTCTTCCCACTGGCGAAACCAACGGTTTCCCTCTACCCACCAGCGCCCAATATCATGCTCCTCATCGGCATGTCCTGCACAGCCAACCATGGACCCATCTGCCCTTAGCTCAATTGTGCAAGGTGCGCCATATACAGTTTTGGTCAACAATGTCGCGGCTGCCAGTTGTCGCTGTATTTGTTCGCCACTCAGGGGTGTATGTGGGTGGTTTTCCAGCGTGATCCATTGCTTGCCGGAAAGTGCGCGGATCAACTCGGCCAGTTTTTTAACACCGTGACGAATTTTGGCTTCGTCCAAGCTGGTTACTCCCATGCGAAAACATTGTTTTTCAGGGTGTTTTTGGAAATATTCTGGGTCCGCATAGTAGTCTGCTACCGGCTCGATCAAAATTCCTGATTTAGCGGCCTCGGAGACCAACTCCTGAATCGACAGTTGCGAGGGGCAACTTACCCAGAAAGCCGTGCCACCCTGGTTAGGAATGGTTTTTATTGAGCCCGGTAAATAGTGATTGAGTGCGTCGCGCAGAGCATTCCAGCGCTGGCTAAAAATTTTATTGATGCGGGACATAAACGCATCATAATGCCCCAGAGATATGAAGAAGGCCGCTGTTCGTTGGTTACTCTTAGGCGGATTGCCAACCATTAGCCGCCGGAGACGGCGGGCTTCCCTGATCAGGCTCGGAGCAGCAACAATAAAGCCCAGCCCCAGGCCTGGAGCCAGAGCCCTCGGCAGGGACGACAGGTAAATCACTCGGTTCTCAGTATCCAGGCTGCGAATAGCCGGTTGCGGCGCCGCCAGGTAATTGCTCTCACACTCGGAGTCATCTTCAATAATCAATTGGTCAAGCCGGCGAGCCTGCTCAATGAGTTGTTTACGTCGACTCATGGGCATAGTGACAGCAGTGGGCAACTGATGGCTGGGAGTAACAAAAACCAGATCGCAGTCATTCAGGCGCGCATCAAGGATTAGCCCGTGCTCATCAATCGGCTGGGGCTGGATTATGCTGCGGGTGAGTGCCAGCGAGCTCCTCAGTGCCGGTGATCCAGGGTCTTCCATGGCCACGCGGGTGCGTTTGTTAGTTAATAAATTTGCCAATAAGTAGAGCGCATGGTGGCTGCCTGATGTAATGAGAATTTCATCCCGATTTGCTGAAACTCCTCGCCGAGGCAATATTTTTGTACGGATTTCGTTGATCAGCATAGGGTCATCAGCGGTGCTTTCTGCAGCTATTTGATGGGCTTGCAGAGCCCCGAAAGCCAGTCGGCTGGCTTCCTGCCATTGCGAAACAGGGTAAAGGGAGGCATCAAAATAACCATCGATGAAGGGGTGGGGATGGTTTTGCCAGTCATCAGGAAAGCTGTATTGTTGCCTGTCGAGCCCGCTGATTGTGATTTTTTTCAACCAACGCTGACGCTCAGCTTTTGGTTCACTTGGTTTTATGCTGTAGCCAATTCGGCCCTCGAGGATTTTGGTATTTACAAATAAACCACTGCGTTCCCGACTGTGCAGGTAACCCTCTTCCACCAGTTGGCTGAATGCCAGAACGACAGTATTGCGTGAAATCTTTAGTTGCCGGCAGAGTTTGCGCGATGAAATCAGGCGTTCACCGGCCGGCAGTGCCCCTGAAAGTATGGCCTCAACCAGTTTTTGTCGAATTTGATGCTGTAAGCTAAGATTGCTCTCAGGGTCAAGGCTGATTAAAAATTTCATAAATACGCCGTGTTTTAATAGTTTCGAAATCGTTGGTTTTCATCTGGCACCATTAAACTAACATATCTGGATCTATTAGCCTAGCAGGGTGAAATCGTAAAGTGTAGCTGGATATCTAGAACCAGAATAGATTTTATCGCATCCGGTCGTAGCTTGATTCGCACTGCGTATGTGACTCCGACAGCTTGCATAAAGTTGAAGCATTATGCGGTTTTTGGCATGTATTTACAGGCTCAATTAATCAATTATCAGGAACATAAAATGACACTACACCTGAATGATCCCTCTTTGCTAATCGAGCGCATTCTGGTCGATGGCCAATGGCTGGAAACTGGCAGTACCTTTACTGTGGATAATCCTGCTAATGGCGAAACCATTGCGCGGGTAGCCAGCGCTGGTAAAACTGAAACCATAGCTGCGGTTGTTGCGGCAAGTACAGCGCTGCTGGAATGGCAACAAAAAACGGCTAAGGAAAGAGCAAACCTATTGCGCCGCTGGTTTGAAATGATGCTCGAAAATCAGGAGGATTTGGCACAGATACTGACTGCTGAACAGGGCAAGGTGCTGGCTGAATCCCGTGGCGAAATTGTCTATGGTGCGGCCTATATTGAGTGGTTTGCCGAAGAAGCCAAGCGCATCTACGGGGATACAATCCCGGAGCCGGCGAAAGATCGCCGCCTGTTGGTAATTAAACAACCGGTAGGTGTAGTTGCCTGTATCACGCCGTGGAACTTCCCGAACGCTATGCTTACCCGCAAGATTGCCCCGGCACTGGCGGCAGGCTGTACAGTGGTTTGTAAGCCGGCATCAGAAACACCGCTTTCGGCCTTTGCGTTGGCGGAATTGGCACTGCGTGCGGGCATTCCAAAAGGTGTGATTAATGTAGTCAGCGGGCCCTCATCAGAAATTGGCCCGGTACTAACATCGCACCCGGACATCCGCAAGTTAACTTTTACCGGCTCAACAGAGGTTGGAAAAATGCTGGTTGAGCAATGTGCCGGTACCTTGAAAAAAACTTCAATGGAGCTGGGGGGTAATGCGCCATTTATCGTTTTCGATGATGCCGACCTGGATGCAGCTATCGACGGCCTGATGGTGTCAAAATATCGTAACAGTGGCCAGACCTGTGTTTGTACCAATCGAGTGCTGGTTCAGGATGGGGTATATGAGGTTTTTACAAAAAAACTGGTGGCGACGGTTGCAGCTCAGCTAAAACTGGGTGAAGGCACGGATAAGAATGCAACCACCGGCCCACTAATTAATGAAAAAGCCGTCGCTGATGTGGATCGTTTAGTGCAGGATTCTATCGCCATGGGTGCCCGTATTGCCCTTGGTGGTAAACGCAGTGATCTGGGCAGTTGTTTTTATGAGCCTACAGTAATGCTCGATGTAAGCAATGATATGCCGGTGGCGAAAGAAGAAATATTTGGCCCAATTGCTCCGGTCATCCGATTTCAAACTGAAACTGAGGCCATTCGCATCGCCAACGACACCAATGTGGGCCTGGCGGCGTATTTTTACAGCCGTGATATTGGCCGGGTCTGGCGGGTTGGTGAAGCGCTTGAATATGGCATTGTGGGAATTAACGAGGGGGTGATTTCCAACGAAATGGCACCCTTTGGCGGGGTAAAAGAGTCCGGCTCAGGTCGTGAAGGCTCTAAATATGGTATTGAGGATTATCTCGAAATTAAATATATGTGTATGGGAGGAATTTAGAAATGCGTACTAACCGGAAATTACAGCAGCGTAAACTGGCCGCCTTTGCACGCGGTCAGGGCAATGCCAATGGCATCTATATTGAGCGTGCTAAAAATGCTGAGCTCTGGGATGTTGAAGGCAAGCGTTATATTGATTTCGGCACAGGAATCGCGGTGGTAAATACCGGCCACAGCCACCCGAAAGTACAGGCGGCAGTTGCAGAGCAGTTAGAGCGCTTTAGCCATACCTGTGTGATGGTGACGCCCTATGAAAGTGCGGTTGAATTAGCAGAAAAACTCAATGCAGCCGCACCTATTTCAACTGAATGTAAAACCATATTTGTTACTACCGGGGCAGAGGCTGTTGAGAACACCATAAAAATTGCCCGCTCTTATACCGGCCGGCGGGGCGTTATTGCTTTCAACGGCGGCTTTCATGGGCGTACAAATTTCACCATGGGTTTAACCGGCAAAGTAATGCCCTATAAAAAATCCTTTGGTCCGTTTCCAGCTGAAATTTATCATGCTCCCTTCCCTGTTGACTACCACGATATTAGCGTAGCGGCTGCTCTGGCTGAGCTGGAAACCCTGTTTAAGGTCGAAATTGACCCTGAAGATATTGCTGCCATCATTATTGAGCCGGTGCAAGGTGAAGGCGGTTTTTATGCGGCTCCGGATAATTTTCTCAAGGCCTTACGGGAAATTTGTGACCGCCATGGCATAGTGTTCATCGCTGATGAAATTCAGACAGGTTTTGGTCGTACCGGAAAAATGTTTTGTATGCAGCACTCCGGTGTCGAGCCCGACCTGATGACCCAGGCCAAGGGTATTGCCGGTGGTTTCCCGATTGCTGCAGTTACGGGCAAAGCGGAAATTATGGATGCCCCGCACCCGGGCGGCCTTGGTGGTACTTATGGTGGTTCGCCACTGGGTTGTGTTGCAGCATTAGCGGTGCTGGAAGTTATGCAGGAAGAAAACTTGATAGCGCGCGCCGAGCAGGTTGGTCAAAGATTTAACCAGCATTTGACTAAGCTACAGCAGACCCACCCCGACCGAATCGGTAATATTCGTTATCGTGGTGCGATGATTGCCATGGAGCTGGTTAAGGCCGGCGATGCCAGCCAGCCCGATGCCGACTTAACCAAAGCATTGGTCGCGGCAGCGGCGGAAAAAGGCGTTATTCTGCTTTCCTGTGGCATCCGCGGCAATGTTATCCGGTTTTTGCCGGCACTAACCATTCCCATGGCGCTCATCGATGAGGGTATGGCATTACTTGGCAGTTGCCTGAATAGTCTAACCACCACAAGCTAATAACCCAAGCATAAATTTTAAACAGTCTGGTTAGACTGATAGGACATTTTTGCTGAAGTTTGAGATCGGCTATGCCCACACAATCTGAATACGATGTCGCCATTATTGGCGGCGGCTTGGCAGGAATTACTGCCGCACTTGAGTTGTTTGATGAAGGCTTGAAGGTGGTCATTATTGATCGTGATAATGCTGAGACCAACAATCAAAAACAATCAAGGACAGCCAAAAAACAATCAAAAAACAATCAAGAAAACAATCAAGGACAGCCACATCAACAAAAAAACAATCAAGGACAGCCACATCAACAATCGGAACAATCAAGAACAATCAAGGACAGCCACATAATTTAGTTTCTGGCATTAAGCATATAGGTTATGCGGTCGCGGTTGGCATCAAAAATATGCCGAAGCTCGTTACCCACAGCATCAATCTTGTTGGTGTAGTTACCCGCCGCATCAAATTCGTAGGTACTGCTGACGGTATAGGGGTTTTGGCCTTGAGCATCCCTGATGGTCTCACTGACAACAGTTTTACCACGGTCGATGACATAATCAAATATTGTAGTGTGATTACCATAGTCCTGTTGCACTACCCGGTCCTGGTTATCGTAAATATTGATGACTGGGGTTGCATCTGCACTGGTCTGGATACTGGTTATATTATGATCATCAACGGCATCAGTATAGGCAAAGCTCTGCACAATACTTTCCAGCCCAGTAACCTGGATAAGATTACCTCGGGTTAGACCGCTGAGGTCATCATGGGTGTAACTAACCGTGCGGCCATCGCTGGCAGTAGTTTGTAGCAATCGGCCGGTGGTCTCGTTATAGCTAAAATCAACAAAATAACCGGTTAAAG
>QIKG01000118.1 GCA_003232965.1 Oceanospirillales bacterium | reverse complement strand
ATAACCCAGATAGGCGGCAGGCAGATCGTAGATTTTTCAACCACTTAATTCTTACCCTGATATTTAAACGATCTCTTTTATTCGGCTTCATTCCGTCCCCTTTTGCGATTAATTTGTAGTTTACGCCAGAAAGTGTTGACACGTCAAGTTAATGCTCGTATATTTATAGGTGGCAATACTGCTATTAACTAAGACAGGAGAAAAAGAAATGGGCATAAACATTAAAGGGCAGAATAAAGCAGTAATTTTGGCAGCTCTATATAACAATTCCGCGCCTCAGAGGCTTGGTTTTTTACATTACACTGAAAATGATATGACAGAAGCTGAAGCACAGGAGCTGCTTGATAGCGGCCAGACATATTTTGATTATGTGCACGGACGAGTAATGAAGATTGATTTAAGTGGTGATGAGTTACGCACGGAACTCTATGATCGGGACATTGGAAACGGGGAATGTGAGCGCGTAGTGGCCTCTATTTCTGCTTAATTTTCGGAGTACGACATGAACATAAACATCCCGGGACTATTATTAGTAACCTATTTTTTCACGGCACTTTATTTAATCACAAGCTGGATTTTCGGAGGTTGATATGAAATACAAAATAGAGATAACCAGGACAGAAAGAGAGGAATATGAGGGCCACGAATGGGCGCGCACAGGGAATAAGAACAAAGAAGGAGGCGAAGAATACGCCTATACCCCGATGACAACAATGACCAGAGAAGTTAAAAGAACGATCCTCATGCAGGAAGTTGGCGCCATTGATTTGAATGGAATTATTAAGGCAATAAATTTGATATGAGGCTGGATCAATGAGGACAATGATCTTCGAGATTGTAATCCCTGACTGGGCATATTATATAGCAACGGATAGTGGCGGTGAATGTTTCGCCTACGATAATGAACCAGAAGAAGGGGCGCTTATTTGGATACCAGATTGTGGTAAGTGTGAGCAAATAGCATTGTGCGAACCCCCAAGAAACTGGAAACGCGAACTATACACAGTTAAATAAGGAGAATGGAAACATGAAAATCTACACAGTCTTTGATCTTTCTGGCATGGGAATAGTCGGGGTCTACGAGGATGGCCAGGACGCTTATCGCACAGCAAGACGAGAGATACAAGATATCATCGAGGGTGAAGGTAACGAATTCTATCCGAATGAGATCGAGATAGATCAAGCTGCTGAACCATACCGTATGAGCTATGTGGATGATGAAGGTGAAAAAATGGACTATATGCTAATAGAAACAACAGCTTATCACAAAAGGGTTAAATTGTATGATGAATCAGGCGGGGAATTAAAATGAATCTATTAAAGTTAGAGATAGAACGTCAACTGTGGGGAACAGATAAAGGCCAGTATGTAGGTAAAATACAATTTGATAATGAACTTGGCCTTGTTGCAATCAAGCTTACTCCAGAAAAATGTGATGAATTATTCAGAGTTTGCGCCGACGGGATCGTAGATACAGCAAAACTCGCAGCAAAAGAATTGACTTGCACCATTATTGAACACCAGAAATGCCTTGAGGAATCAGCGTGACGACGCATGAATGGCAATGGATAATATGGGGGGTCGGCATAATTTTTGGAGTTTTGCCGATAGTATCTATGTACAACAAAATCGCAGGGCTTGTGGTTGGTAATTTATTAATGTGGCCAGTGATCTTTTTTTCACTAAGTCCCCTAACAGAGAGACTAAAAGAAATGGGGATAGGAATGTGAAGCATGAATCTAAATTTGCACTTAACCAGGAAGTTTTCCCTATATCGAGAGCAAGGAAAAGAAAAACAGAAAAATGCCCTCAGTGTAATGGGGAGGGCAAAATGTCGTGGTTTGATGGTACAACCGTAAATTGCGGCAGATGTTGGGGCAATAAGTCAATAACTATAAGTTCTGGTGAATCGTGGCAAGTTGGTGAGCTATTAACAGTTGGCGAGATAAGGGTAGAAATAAAAAGCTTAAAGCAGACAGGGATATTTAATAATATCGGAGTATACGATCCTGACAAAATGACAAAAAAAGAAACTGTAATGTGTTACGAAACAGGCATAGGGAGCGGGACACTTCATAATGTAGACAAACTATTTGCAACATTAGAGGCCGCAAATAATGAGTGCAACAGGCTAAACAAAAAAGAGGAATCAGCATGAACACAGAAGAGAAGTGCGAAATTGTACGCGCTATTGATGAGGGCATCGGGGTTCAGTGCCGGAAGGTGTCTGGCGGGAACTGGGCTGATCGCCTTAGAAAAGTCGGCTGGCTGGACTTTGATATGTTTGAGTACAGGGTAAAGCCCAAACCGAGGCGGCACTGGTACAATGAACACGACGGACAGATCAGCAGTGTTACATGGGATACCAGGGGTGATGCTAAGAGTAATGCTGCCTACCCAGATTCAAATCAGATTGAATTTGAAGAAGTGATTAAGAAATGAGACGGCCAGACATAAACAGCAGGCCAGAAAAGACAGAAGCAGATCCCATCATAGTGACATCAAGTGACATTATTGAAGAGATTGATAAGGCGATGGACTGCATTGAAAACGGAACGCTTGAAACAGCAATGGCTACACTAATTGATCTTAGACAAGATTTGGAGGAAGAAAATGTATGATGATTATAGATATTGTGATGAGGCAAGAGAGCGAAATTTTATGTTACTTTGGAAATGCAATAAATGTGGCCATGAGCGTGAAGATCAGCCGGGGATAAATGAGGGAGGGAAATGTGGTTATTGTGATGGCATGTATGAAATTGCTGGAGAATCTTATGATAGTTAATATCAGGAAATGTTGGAGGAAATGAAATGACAGATAAAGCAGAAGTAGTGGTAGCAAAGCAGGCACAGATAGTCCCTGCAGACGGGGGGCTTCTTCCTCAACAGAGCGGCGATCAAATGATAGCGATGATCGAGAAGATCGTCATGACACCTGAAATACCGATTGATCGGCTCGAGAAAATGCTTGAAATGAAGGAGCGGATTGAAGAAAAAAAGGCAGAGCAGGCTTTTGTTCGTGCAATGTCACGCGCACAGGCCAATATGAGGCCTATATCTGCTGATGCGAACAACCCGCAAACAAGAAGTAAATACGCCTCACATGCACAGCTTGATGGTATTTTGCGCCCGATCTACACTCATGAGGGGTTATCCCTTAGTTTTGATGAGGGCGATACAGACAAGGATGGGTATATCAGAGTTTTGTGCTATGTCAGCCATGAAGACGGGTTTAGCCGGACTTATCACAAGGACGTGCCTGTGGTGAATGCTGGAATTAAAGGAGTTGTGATGATGACGCCAACCCATGCCAATGCTTCGGCTGACTCCTATGGCATGAGATACCTGGAGAAAAAGATATTCAACATTGCTGTCGGCGAATTTGATGATGACGGGAACCAGGCAGGAAATCCGGTTGAAACCATTACTGAGGAACAGCAAGCTACGATTCAGGATTTACTTGATTCTACTGGGGCAAATAAGGCATTATTTTTGAAGTGGGCCAAGGTAAAGAAGATATCTGAAATAAACGCTGGTGCTTACAATTCAGTAGTAGCAATGATTAAGAGGAAACAAAAATGATTATACATGATGTCAAACAGAACACTGACGAATGGATGATCATTAGGTGCGGCATACCTACGGCCAGCTGTGCGTCAAAATTAGTCACAAGTACGGGAGGGCTATCAAAGAGTCTGCCTGAGTATGCCAAAACACTGGCCGGCGACAAGTGGGCTGGGAAGCCGCTGGATACATGGGAGGGGAACCGGCATACAGAAAGAGGGCATGAGTTGGAACCATTAGCTGCTGACGCATACGCATTTGAATATGATTGCAACCCGCAGGTTGTTGGATTCGTAACCGATGATCTTGGACGGATGGGGTGTTCGCCAGATAGATTCCTGGGCGATGATGGAATTCTTGAAACTAAGAATTTATCGGCAAAAAAGCATATTGAAGCATTGGATTATTATGACAGGCATGGTAAGGCCCAGCCGACGTATATCCCGCAGTGCAAAATGCTAATGCTCGTTACGGATAAAAGTTACTGTGATCTACAGTACCACCACCCAGACTTGCCTCACTTGGTTATTAGACAGCTACCAGATGAAGCATTTTTTACCACGCTGACATTACAAATAACCGCAGTTCTCGCAGAACGCGATAGACTTTTAAAGATGATGGAGAAATATCTATGAAAACTGAAATAACCGAATATTCTGAAACCGCCCTCGCACTGGATGATCTTAAAAAAAGGCTTTCGACTGTGCCTGATTATTCAAATGCTGAAGGCTATGCAGAGGGCGAAGAGGGTCGTAAAGAACTGAAGGGCTACCGAGTTGCACTGGATAAAAAACGCAAGGAGCTAGGTGCTGAGGCAAGAAAGCACCTAGAGCTAATCAACGGGGAAGCAAAGAAAATAAACAATGTCATTGTCGGCCTTGAAAACCCCTTCATTGAAGCCAAAAAGGCAGAAGATGATAAGGCAGAGCGCATGAGGCTCGAAGAGGCTGAGAAAGAGCAAAAACGCATTGAGTCAATTGAGGTTGATATCAGGTGGATGAAAGATCTTGTTAATTGCATACAAGATGTTGAGAGTATAAGGTTCGCAATCAATGCAGCTGAGAAATTCGACGCAAACGAAGAGAAGCATCAGGAGTTTTTAGAGGTCATTGCACTCGCAAAAGAAGCCACCCTGCAAGAGTTAAATAAAATGCTTGGCCTAGCCCTTGCACGGGAAGAAAAAGCCGCCCAGGTAGCCGCTGAGGCAGTCAAACAGGAGGCACAGCGCAAAGAACTTGAGGCACAGCAGGATGAGATAGACCGGCAGAAAGCAGAACAGCAAGCCGTTGCGGATAAGGAAGCTGAGAAACTTGCAAAAGAACGTGCTGATTTTGAAGCTGAGAAAGCAGAGGCCGAAAAAGTCAAACTGGCAGAGGTTGAAAGAATCGCCGCCGAGGAACGCCAGAAAGAACATGATGCCGCTATTGAAAAACAAAAGGCTGATGAAATTGAAGCTGAAAAGAAACGTAATGCTGAAGAAACAGCGCGTATTCTGGCTGATCGTGAACGGTTTTCTGATGATGAAGCCGAACTAGTGGAGTTTGCAAACAAGATTTTGAAAACAACAATAGATGTATCATTACTTAGCACGACAGAGGCCGTAGACGTTGCTGAAATTGCAAAGTCTTCTCTAGCTAATATAGCAGAGAACATAGTTAAGTCTGCTGTCGTCAAGAGCCAACACGTGAAACCTGAAGAGGATGCAGCATGATGAGCGGCATAAACAAAATGATATGTATAGGGAATCTTGGAAAAGACCCTGAAGTTCGATATTCAGAAGGCGGGAACGCCATGGCAAACTTTTCTATCGCTGTATCAGAATCATGGAAAGACAAACAGACAGGTGAGAAAAGGGAAAAAACTGAGTGGATACGGATAGTCGCATTCGGCAAATTAGCTGAAATTATCGGGAAATATCTGGAAAAGGGCAGCAAGGTCTATATCGAAGGGAAATTACAGACACGTAAATGGCAAGGCAATGATGGCCAGGATCGCTACACTACTGAGGTTGTAGCAAGAGATATGCAGATGTTAGGGGATAGGCCGCAGCAAACGACGAACGTGCAGCAGGATGCCGCACAGGCTGACCTGGGGGCATCTGAGCCTGAACTAAATGATCAGATACCAGCCGCTCTCGGCGGGCCGGGGAATGAACCTCCTCCTTTCTGATGAAACACAAGACCTGAGATGAATATCATGACTGAAGATCCAGAAGAACTAGAAATGGAAGATATAAAGCTTGGCCACTTTAGGGTCGTGAGAAGCCCAAAAAGAAAGCGGCTACTACACAAACGCGGCGAAAGTATCTGGTGGTCTATCTATCAGCACGCATGGATATGGGATGCTAGTAATAGGGGAATAACATGAAACTAGAAAACGGTAAAACATATTTGATTAATCACCCCCGTAAAGGCGTCTTTGTTATGTGCGTAGATATGGTAGGCGATAATTGGGCCTGTGGCGTTATTGTTGCTGGAAGAACAAATGCTAGACTTGACCATAATGAAAAATTTGTAGGGGATAGAGTAGACGTACGAATAGACCTGCTTAATAGTGCTGTTGAGCAGCCATAAATTAGGGAGCAATAACATGAGCTACGCAACCGAACAAGGAATACTGAATGGACAATGGAACGCTGCTGAGTTGGCGTGTCGCGCCGCAGAGCAGCAAGCAAGACCCAGCGTTATACACAAGCCTAAAATATATATTGATGGGGATCAATGGTGCGCTCTTTACGGTGACAATCTACATGACGGCGTTGCCGGTTTTGGTGACAGCCCAGAGAAAGCTATGCTAGATTTCGACATAAATTGGACTAAGGAAATAACATGAAAAAGTACACAGATTTAAGTTTTGTTGAGACAGCGCAGGCATTTGAGGATGGCAAGTATGTTGAGCGGTATAGGATACTAGACCGAACATGGGCAAAAACTGACAATATTAGTGTAATTAGGGGTGAAAGATATCGCCTTGTCGAGGAAGCGGAAGAATGGGCGGCTGAGGTAGGGGAGCCGGTACTGGTTAAAACAGCAGGCGCACCGTTTAAAGATTACGGATGCAGGTACCGGGGTATGTTTGAAGGGAAGTATATATGTAGAGATAGCTCTGGGATGCTGAATGGCTGGGATGAAATAGCACCAATCAAAAAAGAGGTCAAACAGCTTCATGGCGGTCTAAAGGAATGGAAAGCTAAAGTAGGTGAACTGGTGCAGGTTAAACATAAAGATGACGGAGAATGGAGACCGGATGCGCGAGAATACAGGGGGGTTGTTGACGGAAAATACTTTTGTAGGCTGAACAGTTGGGCGCGATTGATGCCCTGGGATGAAATAGCGCCAGTAACAAAGACTAAGGATCTATCCAGTTTCGTGAATGGGTGTTTTAGTGGTATCGAAGAGAAACGCGAACCGAGAGTTATTTACGTCCCTGAAAGCGGAGGTGGCCAGCTTGCGGGAAACCATTTTTTCAGCCCCACTGGTAGTAGCGTTAAATTCGTAGAGGAAATTGAAGATGAAGATATTTAGGAAAATATTATGCTTTATGGGCGATCACGATTGGACGTGTAAGGCAGAACAGGGAATTAAGCCTACAAAAGGACAGTCAGATATGGGTATTGCTGGTTTCTGGGCATACGCCACGATGTACTGTAAGCATTGTGGGAAGATAAGCGACTTATCAAAGAAAGGCTATTGAAAATGACTAATCCAGTGGTATTAACGAGAAAGGAAGTTGATCGGTTACGCGCGGATCCATGGAAAATATTTTACGGCAAACCCCCGCTAACTAAGGAGGTTGATATGACTGAAATGATAAATGTTGCGGAAACTGAAGATGACTAATCCAGCGGTATTAAGCAGAAAGGAAGTGGATAACTGGTGCCGAGAGCTGGTGCACGAGAATAAGGAATTGAAAACACAAATTGCTGAACTTAGTGCCATGTTAGATATTCTTGTTACGGTGAAGGAATATGAGGATTTTATTTTTAGGATGAGAAGAAAACATAATTTAGGAGATTAATATGAAACAACCAAGAGGAATAGAAAGCTTCAGGCCACTGTTCTATGCAGTAGTCATCCTATGGGCCGGAGTTATCGCCCTGGCTGAATTGACTGTCTGGTACTTTTGAGGGGGGAGTAATTATGGGAATGCCAAGCTGTAGTTGTATGCCGCCCGATAAGGATGGTGGTAAATGGATCAGAGAGTGTGATTACCACATGGAAATAAGATTAGAGCGTGATATCTTTAAATGTCTATGCACCAAGGCAGGATTACTTTCCTCACAAAAAGAGCGTAACGACGCTATCGCACTGATAGATAACATGATAGGCAATGGTGGCAATGAAACAGATGTCGATTGTTTTGCTGGATATATTGATTATGTATATACGCTTGATAGAGCGTTAAGCTCAAGAGAAGTCAGGTATATGTTTGGAGTGATGGGGAGGGTGAATACAGAAAAAATACTTGAAATAGCAAAACTGAATGATGTGCATCGTCTTAATCATCCAGCAGCAGATAAATTTTGCATACAGTTTGCAAATGCGATTTTAGATGAAGAACGGACTGAGTTAAAAAAACTTTACAGCCATGCTGGATTACTAAAAGTTCAGGAATCACATAACAGATATGTTGATCTAGTTAATGAGCTAATCGAGGCTGCTGCACCATTTCTATCGCCAGATATCGTTGATGAGACTTGCTGCACAATACAATTAATGAACAGGCTTGAATTAGCTATAAATAATCTGAGATTGAAATGAGTAATCCAAATGAGGAGAAGGGACAATGGATGTAGTTGCTGGAACGCCGTGTACCGTAAATATGGATGGGGATTTGTGGGTTGTAGCGGAGGCACGTGAGTTTATAGGTGCTGAATGTATTATAGTTAAAAAAACTAAGGCAGGGCTAATACAGGTTGCCCTTAAAAATAATGAGAAAAAAGTTTACTCAGTCTCGCAGGGAAATATAGATTATTCTACACCAGCACAAAACTTATGAAAGATGTAGTAGTAACAGTTACAGATACTAAGGACATGGTGGAAGTTAATGAACAAAACCAAAGCTAGGTTATTAATCACGGAAATACGCAGATACCTTAAGCTGTATAGTGAGCCTGGAAACCCAACGGTCAGGATGCCAAAAGAACATATCAGAATTCTCTGCGACACGGTAGAGAGAGATATTGGACGCAGGTGGTGGCAGATATGAGCAAAAGCAAAATTAAGAAATTGGCAGCTGTGGTTGATATGAGTGACACCAAGAAGAAAGGCCATTGCATAATAGCTATCATTTTTCTCATAGTTAGTATCTTGTCTATGGGTTTATTCCTAGTGGCCGCGGCAATGGTTGTCGACTTTCTCGTAGGCCGCACTGTAACCATTGGTTTATTTATATTGTTGACTATTATAGCTGTATCGCGATTACATAAAGGGAAAAAGGATGATTAATATGGGTGAAGATGATGAAATTGAAGGTATTGTGCCAACAAAGAAAAGGAGGTTATACAATACACATAAAAAACGCGCTCTTGCAGCAGAATCTTTATTAAAAAGGATAAAATTGGTAGACGTTAAACACACAAAGGATTGGTTTGCAGATATAGATTATTACTTTAATAACATACCTGATAAAATTGATTTAGGAGATTGATATGACATATCTAAAAAACAAATTTAAAGTGTTCAGCCTATCCCTACTTAGTTTTATTGTACATTCATGCTATTGGCTTAGAACGAGGTTAAAATGGGCAATTACTGGAAGGCGGACAATCACTATTATCGGCTGTGACATAGCATGCAAGACGGCGCCTCCCTATGAGTATTCAACCGATAATGTCCTATTTTTTAAAGATGGAACAAAGCATATCTACGAGAATTGCAAATTTAGAAACGCAGACAGAATGGTAACAATAACTAGCACGGCTGGGAAAGAGGCATCAAAATGACGGGGAAAAAAGAAACTGTAGCATCAGTCATAATTTCAATTTTAATTTCTGGATATTTAACTTTTATTTATTTTGATTATACAAAATGTGTCGATACTGGCGGTGATTATGTTAGGGGTGTGTTTTGGTTTACCTGTTTGAAGTAGGCCCTGAATAAAGTATAGAGGGGAAAGAGATGTGACTAGAGTGCAGCTGTTTGCGTATGTGATAGCCGGGGCATTTGGTCTATGGTTTTGGATAGAAGTGATCGAGTTGTTCTACGGTTGACCAGCTATGGTTATTAATCGCCGAACCCTGATAACCTATCTATTGTATCTGTCCTATTTTTAAAGGTCTTACCAAACCCTGTATTTGCTTTCTTGGTGGTTTGATTGGGGGATGATTCTGGAATAGGCGCAGGCTTATTAGCTCGCCTGGATACTGAGTCAGCTATACCTTTAGCCTTTAATGAGTAGTCAGCCCCACTAGGAATATACCCGCTTTCCTTATTTGATGCAGATACCCTTGCGTTATATGCACTTGTCTCTGCGTCCCTTTTTGCCTGAACACTTGCTCTCATTTTATGGTTTGACATAATAATCTCATTAGTTAGATATTTTCTATCCCTTGGCCTGCCGACTTAACCTAACCAGCTCAGCACGCCTTTTCCTTAGGTTGTATAAACGCCTGCGCAGGGTTTCAGGGTCCTGGTTTATGTTTCGTATACGGTCAATAGCGCGTTTCATAAATGTCTTCCCTGGGCTCCATCTAGGTATCCTGCCGCGCAGGATCAGCGCAATCTCCCTCTTAGCAACTCCGCCGCCTCTCATTGCTTGTGCAGCCCTCATGCGACCAAGCCCTGTAGCATCGGTTGCTTTAACCATTGAAATCAGATCTCTATACTCATTTCTGCGAGCCTTTTCAAACTGCCTGTATGCTGACACCAATTCTCTCTCGCTCATATCGTCCTGCGTAATTATCTTCTTTGAAAACGAGCTGCTGGCATCGCGCTTCATGCGTATAAACTCAGATGCCTTGAAACTCAGTGATATATATGGGTCTACCGTACTAACTCTAAATCCTAATAGGGCAACAGACTCATCAGCGACAGAGTATTTCTTGCCTGAGACATCAACATCGCCACTGGTAGCACGCATAAATCTTTGTATATTCCCCATGAAGCCAGGCTGTATTGCTTTCCCGACATGCTTGACAATGGCCAGAGCCTTATCTGCTTCTGGGTCTGTCAGGCTGTATATCTTTCCGCCCGTAGCTTTCTTATTCTGGTATGCCTCCATAAGTGCTGATGCAGCCATGTCAGCTCCCAAGAATGGTGATGCTATCTCTTTTATTGATTCAATGGCTGCATCACCAGCGGGGATATCGCGTGTTGCTGCAATAAACCATCGCTTCCACTGGTTGTATGGATCAAGAAAAGATAAGTCGAGAGTTTTGCTTCTCCCAAATTCATCTTGTCCAAGATAAAACATATTCGCGTTTGCGCTCCACGGCGCAGCAGATTTTCGTATGGCTTCTTCTTCGTCATCATCTATGTCAAACATAGCGAATGATAGCGTCTGCGCTACCTGAAACATTGCAGCAGAAACGGCAAGACCTGCAACTCTTCTAGCCCCCATTGCCCGTCTTTTTGAGTTATTGCTTTTAAGATCAGATGCTGCGTAATTTACTGTATTAACTACAGTTCGGATTGCTTCAGATGCAAAAGATATAAAGGGGGCAACTACAGGCCATACCCGTAAGTTATTGGCAGCTTTCCCAACCATTGAATATGTAGGGACAGTATTTCTGACGCGTTCTGCGGCCATGTCGATTATTTTTGCAACCTGCGGATCATCACGATGGTCCCACCAATTTTTATAGGTCACGCCTTCTGGTGCGCCCTCAACATTAAGTAACATTTTCATTTCACCATTAAATGCTACCTGCTTATGGACATCGTCACTAAAGCTATAGATTGATGTCGCTTTTCTAGATGATTTGATAGCAAAGTTTACTATTGCATCTAATGTATTGTATTTGCCACCTTCATAGTTGCTGGCAAAATCTTCTAGGCTCCTTGCCTGCTCAGCAGAATAGGGTGAGTCAGCCAATACCCCCTTTTCAACTAAGAAAATCTGGTAGTCAGACCATGCCTTCTCACTTTTTGCATATGATGGAAAGTGGTTTAAAGCATCCCCTATTCCAAGAAATGGGTTTCGCAGGCTTAGTACATTGAAAAAGAATGCAGAAAGGAAGTTCCTTGATTGCGTCGTTGGGCTCCAAATAGTTTTACCTGACTTTATCAGCCCATTGTATTTGACTATTGTTCTATATATATCGCCCATTGCTTTAGGTGATAACTGGTCTGTAAAAGCATCTGCAATTTCTGGAGTTGTAACCCACCCGTTCAAGGGAGCAAATGCTTTGTCGTTTTTACCTGCTATCTTCACATATGATCCATCTGGTGCATCCTTTGCTTTGAAGAAAATAACTCCGTCTCCATTCTCTAAAATAGACTTTAGAAACTGATCCTTAAATACCAGCTTAGATTGTTTCGTAGCTGTTTTACTAAACGTGACGAATGGATCATTGATATACTCACCCATTAAAGCTCGTATTTCAGGCGCAATATCTTTTTTCTTCATTAGGATGCTAAGGTCTTTTCTGCCCAGTTTACCTTCCGTAGTTTCTGTTTTAGAATCCCTATTTATAAGGCTTCTTATTGTGTTCCTAGCAAGTACAGATGATCTTTCAGTGCTGTTTCCTGAATCAATATATTGCAAAACGAGATAATTATATGCTTCATCAATTACCTTCTCTGACACCTTATCAGACCAGTTATCAGAATCAAATACCCGATATGACCTATGGGAGTAAGATGTATTCTCACGTATTTTATTAACTAGTTCTTGCCTTGCCTCTCTCTCATTACCGTCTTGAAGCATATCTACCTCAGCCTGTAGTGCATCAGCATACATAGATGAATACCCACGGATGCGCGTTCTCATCATGCCAATGACATCCCTAACTTTTTGTGGTAGCCCCTTAGCTGCTTCAATGTCGCCTTTAAGCGCGATATCCATTTGCCTCATCCCGCCTGCGTTAATCAACCCCTCTGGTTTTGCTACATGTCTTAGCGCCTCGTTCAGATTTTCTATCTCAAGTTCAGCCGCATTGATTGACTGGTTCATTGACATTTTATCTTTTGCTATTGCTTCAGGAAGATTCCCGTTTGCATAGAACCATTTTCTGAAAAATATAGATGCCTTTGTTCTTGCATTTTTCTTGTCCCTTATCCCATAGTAAAAAGCATCGTCCTGGCTTCCTTTGTCCTCTGCTGATTCGTCTGCCACAGATGCTCTGCTGTATGCTGGTTCTAATCGTCCGTTTTTATCAGCGAACCCGCTGTAATTATTCTGCGTAATCTGCGCAGCCCTGACAATTAGTGAATCTATATAAACATCATCAATATTCAAGAATCCGTTCCTGGCAAGCCATTTCTTTATTGCTATTTTAATTCTACGGACAACCATTAAGCCCTTATGTTTTTCAGCAAGGTGGGCGAGTATTTCCCTTGATTCCTGTTTCTCATCTAATGAGTAATTGCCATTCTCATCGACGTAATTCTTTTTTAGATTATCGACAATTCTTGCTACACGTTTATTCCCAGTCTTTTTCATTGACTGAACTTGCTTAACAAGTTGGTTAAAGGAATCATTGCCAAGAAGCCTCTCAAGACCGAGATGCCCGACAGCTTCGTGGGCTAGAACCGTCTGGACATCTGACTTAGTAACATTGTCAGCTACTATATAGACAGTCCCACTATGAAGCACTCCTCTTGTATCGGATGGCGCATTATCTATCGGAAGGCTGCTAACGTCCTGCACGATCTCAACTTTTACCCACTTGGCTAGACTGCCAATTGGTTTTTTTAGCCACCCTTCAACATCAGCAACAGTTGATCCGGTTGATTTTATTGAACTACGCGATAGAGCAGGTGGTTCGAGCGATGCCGGCTTAGTTGTATTAACAGCACTCTTGACCCATCCTTTGAACTCATCCCATGTAAATTTTGTTACTTTGCCGCCGCCTTTCCATCCCTTACTATAGTTCCTTTTATATATTGACTTTGCATTTGAGCTACTTTTTGCACCAAGGACGACCTTGTGTTCATCAAAAGAACCGTCTTTATTCATCTGGTCTATAACATATACATCGCCCGCCTCAAGTTCTGCCTTAGTTGAGCCGTTGCGTATAAATACATCAACACCTTCTCCGTCTGCTCCTTCAGTTCTCTTTATGTCGCCATAATGATCCTTTAGCTTAGGCCACTCTGCCTTCCTCTTTGTCCCGGCAGGGTTCTCAACTGTGATTTTCAGGCCATTCAGCAGGATCGGTGCCTTTAGGTAATTGTCAGCATTGATCTGATCCTCGCTTGGGTTCACGTCTATGCTTGATTTCTCACCAGCTATTTCACCAGTCCATACCCCTGAACTGTCTATGTTGTTATTCTCTTTTGGAGGATTTATCCCATCGAATAAATCTTTTTCAAGCTTCCCATTGCTGGCGAATAACTCGTCACCCTTCTGTACCAGTGCAGGCTGCTCGCCTGATGGGCTTAGTTTTTCACCAGCACTGCGCTGAGCATCTGCAATTTTCTGAGCAGCCTGCGTATTATCACCAAGCAAATCTACATTGGTTTCTTTCTTTTTGCTTTCTTTAGCGCCTGGTTCATTGCCTTTCTGTGGCTTTGGTTGCTGTTTTTTACTCTCTTGTTTAGTCGTTTCAGTTTTGCTGATTGCACGGTTAAGTACCTCCATCGTTGTTGGAGCATCCTGCTCGAATATACCCCTCTGGTTTGGGTCTCCATATGTTTCTAGCATCTTGGTGTAGTTTACTAATAAATCTGTGATTACCCCCTTATTCCCAACATTTTTATCCATAAACCTGATGAGCGCTTCAGTTGAAGGATCGATCTTGTTGAAAGAATCCTGTTGGCTAAGGAACTCGTTTATGTCCTGCCCTTTATTCCTTATCTCATTTACAACCTCTACAGCCTGTACAAGATCCTCGATGAAGTCTGCTGGATACAGTTTCCCATCTCCAATCCCCTTTCTCATTTTGGCAACTTTAGGCGAAGCATTTAATAGTGCAGTGCCGATATTCTTCAGGTCATTGTTTACTGATTCTGTCAGCCTTGAAAGTATCGATGTATCACCATAAGCAGATTGTAAGATAGCATTATTTACCCTCCTCTCGCCTTCCTGGCTAAGCCTTCCGTCCTTGTCCATGAATGAACCGCGCCTTGCTGTTGGAGTGTTGGCTATGATCCTTTTTGCTATCTCAACTTTTGATTCAGTGGTCAGTCCGCCTGACTTCTTTGTTTTAAGTATCGAACCTACATCGCCGACCCTTTCAGCATCAACTTTTGCCTGATCAACCGCAGGCATAGATGCCGGGCCTTCTTCGTTTGAGAGTTTGGCCAATGCACTGACGTCAGCGCCAGGGTCAAGCCTTCTCCTTAGAATTGGATTCTTCATTCCAGCAACTACAGCTGGGTCTATACCTAAAGATTCAACTGTATCAAGTAGTTTTTTCTTATATTCCCCCGCTCTTCCATTCCTGTAAGCATCTATGATTGCAAGCAGCCTTCCATTCCCAGCAGTTATTTTCCCATTATCTGCTTCAACTGGCGCACCAAGTCCCATGGTTGGGGATGGGCCAACTAGATCAAATATAAGGTTCTTACTTATTTCACTAACCTGCGCCTTCAGTGCCGCATCTTCACGGTTCCTGTACTGGCTTTCATCCTTCTTAACTGACGCATCCATTGTATCGGCCTCTACAACCTCGTAGGTTACGTTATGCGGCTTGTTATTGGCATCATAAACTACATTCTTCCTGTTGCTGGTGGCTACATTCTGCTCTTCTTTTGCCGCCTCTTTTTTAGTCTTGCCGGCAACCTTTGCAGGTAGCTTACTAATTTGCCTTTGGATCTCATCTACACGCTTTCTTGCATTATCTTTTTGAACCTCAGTTGATTTCTTGCCTGTAATTA
Organism: Oceanospirillales bacterium; assembly: GCA_003232965.1. Classification (GTDB taxonomy): domain Bacteria; phylum Pseudomonadota; class Gammaproteobacteria; order Xanthomonadales; family SZUA-36; genus SZUA-51. The sequence goes on along the minus strand of QIKG01000118.1, from coordinate 4,028 downwards.
TCTTATTTGCTTTTTTTAGTTCTTTCCCGTACAGACTGGCAATATCTGAATTAATCAGCCTTGAGTTCTTGTTGTCTTCTTTTGAAATTGCAGACTGTACCAGCGCGAGTTTCTCTGTAGCCTGCGTTTTTTCATCTTTCGATGCTTCAGGGTTATTAATTGTTTTTATTGAATCTTCTGCCAGTGTCCTGTACTGGCTTACGTTCTCACCAGTTACAGGCTGGACACTTGCACTAGTCACAGCATTATCACTAACGGCATTCCTTGCAATATCAATTGCATTCCTTGCGTTATCCCTCTCTACCTCAGTAGATGATGGATCACTTAATACATTCCCTGCCTTCTCGATCTCTTTTCTTAACTGCACGGTAAGCTTTTGTTTTATCTCTGGCTGCGCCTTTGCTCTACTTTGCTTAGAGGCATCCTCAGCCACAGGAACGTCTTTCACTGGTAATGGCTGAGATATTTCATTTTTAGCATCATCAATAGATTTTTTTGCATCAGAAACCTTCTTAGCAAGATCCTCGTTTGCTGTTGCAAGGCCCTGCTGCTGCTGTGCATCTAAATTATTTATTCGATCTACCTCAGCAGTTATATCCTGTTCCTGCTGTATGTTCCTCTGCTTAATAATAGACTTCAATGAATCAATATATGACCCAGCCTGATCCCTTTGCTCTGTAGTTGTATTCGGATCATTCATTATTTTCAGTGAGTTTTTAAGGGCATTCACTTCTTCAGGGTTTATATTTGCATCCTGCATTGATTTGTCTTCGTACATCTTAAATTCAGCGTCTAAATCTTCTACTGTGCTATTCCCAGCTGTCTGCTGATCATTCTTTGCCGCTCTTTTTGCAACCTGGTTTTTTAATACTCCAATCCCATTATAGGCGTCGTCTTTTTGTGCAGTTGTTGCTTTTGGATCGTCTATTACCTTCTGCAAACTATCGGCTATTTTCTGCTCATCTTTATACATACCTGTACTGTCTGTTACGTCAGCATTGGCATTAGTTATTCCTGTTCCTGATTCCTTTAATTTGTTGTACGCAACTGATCCGGCACCAACGCCGCCACCCATAAGTGTTGTAAGTATTAATGTTGATGGCAACACTTCTTTAAGTGACTTATATACATCAGACGGGGAGGTGAATGACCTTTTTGCTCCAGGATCAATGCCGGTAGCAACATCTACATTTTTCTGCCCAACCTGCGTTACGGTTTCTGTAGCAACCTCAACACCGTACAATTTCGCAAGCTTCCCAATTGCTCTACCAGCAATAGATTTACCCGCCTTCTTGCCAAGGACTTTAGTTGCTATTTTTTCTGCTACAGCGCCTACAGGGCCGCGTATTATTCTAAATCCAGCAACATTCCCAATTGCCTCAGGGATTGCTTCCCACCATCCAGAAGCGTTTGCCTCATCCCTTATCAACTTTGATGCTTCACGTTTTTGCTTTGGCGTTAACTTAACGCCTGTCTGTTCCTCTACGGCATCACTTATTGACCCAATGGCATTTGTTAGGAATGAATTTGCCTGCATCCTTTGTGCAAGGATGCCAGAAGTCGCAGCACCTGCCGCATAACCGGCTATAGGATTCTCGAGTAACGCTGTTGTACCTATTCCTGATACAAGAGCAGATACAGCAGATACACCAGAAAAACCAGTGCTTTGTCTCGCAGATTCTACGTCCTGCGGACTAACGCCAAGCAGGGTTTCTCCCCTTGATGCCCTTTTGCTTGCTTCGGCCCGCCTCCTTTTAGTAAGTTTACGTGCATTCTCTTTTATGGCCCCGGATATCCCTGCCCCTTCAAAACTTGGTTTATCGCCCTCATAGGCCCTCACAATGCTCGCAGCAGCCATTTCTGGAGTATCAGCGATTACCTTGCCTATATCACTAAGCGCCTCCAATGGAGTGTATTTATTTACCTGTTGGCCCCCTTCTATGCCTGTTTTATTTACTACAGTATCGTTTACTGCATTTTTTTTGAAATTCCTTGCTGTATTGATCTGCCCAGAATCAAGGTTCCCCATAACATAGTCATTTACCCCCTGTATTGGAGTTTGACCACCATTGTTTTTTACAGTCGGAGAAACCTGCCCAACCATCTCTGGCGAGCTTTTATCAAGAAAGTCATATTTTACAGGCTGAACTATGCCCTGGTCTTTCCCTCCAACCATTTCAGGTGACTTATCATCAAGGAAATCATACCTGTTCTGACCTACTGGTGAATTTTCTATACCATTCGGCATTTACTCTATCCCCAGCCCCTTTGATTTAAGTGCATCATCTAATGATCTAGCCTTACTCTTGCTTAGAATACCACTATTATATGCCTTATTTATTTCTGCCGTACTGGTGTAGTCTGGCTGCTGCTGTCCGCCCTTCTGCCCAGTAGCAGTATCAAGGATATACTGCTTATCACCTGGCAAGAATTTATTATCGATGCCATAACTCCCTTCAGTAGCTGGTACGACCTCATATCTACCAATCTGTGACTTCTGCTTTGGGTTTGTAGCATTGTAATAATCTATCCCGTACGTCCTGTCAAGATTAGCCTGTTTCTGATATTCTTTCCCTGCGTTCATAAGTTGCCTTGCCTGCAGGATCTTATTTCGCCTTTTTGCCCTGTCTCCATGGCCCCCATATGGAAGATTTTCCATGATATTATATGCGCTCCCATATATTTTCTTGGCCATATCATTGCTGCTCTGATATCCAATATCGCCCTGTCCAACATTGCCATATTGGTTCTGACCATGGGGGGCATTTGGTGCCACAGGATTTACCCCTGCTACTTCAATGCCGCCGGGCTTTTGCTGTATTTCAGGTGATTGTATAGGTTGTGAGAACGGGGTGTACGTTCCTGTTTTATTACCATCTGGGCCAATACCTGTGGCTCCAACACCATACTGTTTCATAGAAGCATCAAATCCGCTAGGGCCACCAGGAATGGCACCCAAAGATGAATCACTGTATATTGCCTGGCCGTACTTATCAGTGTTTACATTTGAGTTTCTATATATGTTTTCACCGCCGATTCCAGTAAAACTTGTCCATGCAGGGCTTGGTGTGATATTTTGTACAGGGCCATCTATGCTCTGCCGTCTGACATCTGAAGGGAGTACATTACCTTCTATTTGACCAACAGACCCACCGACCAATGTCCTTGCCACATCAGGGCTTATTGTTGAGCTTTCAATTCCCCTTGATGGCTGAGGGACATTAATATCTTTTGGAGCAACTATAGCCCCCGATATCTGCTTGTCTGTTTCAACATCATATTTATGTTTTGCCATAGTATTTCTCCTTAACTAGGGTACTGACTGGAACTCTTCTCTGCGGTGGGCCAAATTAACAACTGTATTCTGTGCGCCAAGTGCTGAAGATGCAAGTGACGTATACACCTGGCCAGCAGCTACGCCTGTCCTGGCATTTGTATTCATCTGCGTTATTAGAGCATTGATTACAGTATTCCACGCCTCTCTATCCAGTATTTGCTTACGTGACTCGGTTTTCATATTTACTTCAGCAATATCTACTTCAGCTTTATTATCAGCGATTATCTTCATGATCTCTGTTTTATATGCCTCAAGATTTGCCCTGTGTGCAATAAGTGGTATCTCTGCCTTGGCCTTTTCTGCATCAAGTGTTGCACTAAAACCAGATATAGATGCTCTGTATGATTCGATGATGTTCTGATTTACTGACTGCTCTGCATTTGCAATAGATGCTATTGAACTTGACTGAGATTCAAGTGCCTTCGCTTTAATTGAATACTCTTCAAGCCTTGATAGCTCTAAATCAACTTTTGCCCTATCACCTTTCAGTGTTGCCTCATATATCTTTACCTCTGATTCCTTGACAGCAGCCTGGACAGAATATGCCTGTACATCCTTTCCATACATATCAACAGTCAGTGAACGCTTTTGTATTTCAATGCTTAGTGCGCGAAGCTCTTCAGCATACATGCGTATTTTAGATTCCTCTGCACGTATTAGTGAATTATATAGCTCAACATCATCCTTGCGG
>QIKG01000165.1 GCA_003232965.1 Oceanospirillales bacterium | reverse complement strand
GGATGAAGCTGGCATTGCGCGCGTACAACAGCGCTTGGATCGCAGCAGCGTTTTCGCGCAATACACAATTTTTACCGACAATCGCGAAGCCTTACAAAAGCATCTTAACGATGCTGGGATTCCCACAGCAGTGCATTACCCTATACCGCTTAACGAACAACCGGCTTATAAGCATCTTTGCTGCTCGGACTGCACACCTGTCGCGCAAAGTATTGCCAAGAAAGTGATGAGTTTGCCGATGGGGCCTGATTTGGGCGCAGAAGAGCAAAAAAAGATAGCAAGTCTCATTGTATATTAAATAAGATATTTACCAGTGAAAATACTTACAATACTTGGTGCTAGGCCGCAATTTATTAAAGCGGCAACGGTTTCCCGTGCAATCGCAGCAAATCAAAATATCACGGAAGTAATCGTGCATACTGGTCAGCACTTCGACGCTAACATGTCCGATGTGTTTTTCGAACAACTTGATATTCCGAAGCCAAATCACAGCCTAGGCATTGCAAACTTGAATCATGGTGCAATGACTGGGCGCATGTTGGAAGCGATTGAGTTGATCGTTGAGATAGAACGACCAGATTGGGTTCTAGTTTACGGCGATACTAATTCCACATTGGCTGGGGCACTTGCCGCTGCAAAGCTGCATGTTCCCGTTGCTCATGTCGAGGCGGGTTTGCGATCTCATAATCTTGCTATGCCTGAAGAGATCAATCGTGTATTGGTTGATCGGATTTCGAGCGTGCTTTTTTGCCCGACTGAAACGGCAGTTGAAAATCTACATGTCGAGGGTTTTCCATTCACGGAGTCAAAAAGAAAGGCTCAAAAAATCCTGAATGTAGGCGACGTAATGTATGATGCGACACTGTATTATCGGGAAAAAGTCCGAGAAAATATTTTATTAACAGAGTGGGGGTTGGATGAAAAGGGATACGTGTTGTGCACTTTACACCGTGCAGAAAATACGGATAATCCATTGCGGTTGGAATCTATTTTTGATGCATTGAGGGAGATCAATAGAGATCTTCCTGTGGTGTTGCCGTTGCATCCGCGTACAAAAAACTTGCTTGAGCGATTGGGGGCGATGCGGTGGCTCGATGGGTTGCGGTTGCTGAGCCCAGTGCCATACCTCGAAATGCAACGTTTGGAGATGGATGCAAAAGTCATTCTGACCGATTCAGGCGGGATGCAGAAGGAAGCCTATTTTCATCAAGTTCCCTGTGTCACGCTGCGCGATGAAACTGAATGGGTTGAGACCGTTACTATGGGGTGGAATCAGATTGTTGGCTCAAACCGAGAGAAGATCTTGTCGGCTTTCCATCGGCCCCAAACGCATGTTAACCAGACTTTGCAACCGTACGGAGCAGGCGATGCTGCGTTAAGAATAACTGACTACCTTTGGAATAACCGATGATTATTATCTTATTACCTGCCTATAACGAGGAAGAGTCGCTTCCTCTTCTTATGCCTAAATTACAAAGCACGCTGACTGGAATGGGCGAGGCGTTCAAAATTATTGTCTGCAATGACGGGAGTAAAGATAGAACGCAGGAACTGCTTGAGGCCTATGCTGCTACCATGCCAGTTGAAATTATTCATCATAAAATCAATCGGGGTTTGGGTGAGTCGGCACGAGATTTATTTGAGCGCGCGAGTCAGCTTACCCAGGCTGGCGATGTCATTATTCGCTTAGACTGTGACGATACCCACGAGCCGGAGTTTATTCCTAGTATCGTCGAGAAAGTACGCAGCGGTTACGATGTTGTAATCGCTTCACGTTTTGCCCCTGGAGGAGGTCAGCTCGGGGTGAGTGGCTATCGTGCATTTATTAGTCGTTGTGCTAACCTTTTTATGAAAGTGTTTTTTCCAATCAAAGGTCTTCGGGAATATTCTTGTGGTTTTCGTGGATATAATGCGGCAAAAATTCAAGAAGCAATTTCCTTTTTTGGGAATAATTTTATTCAGCTTAAAGGCCTTGGTTTTACCTGTACGTTGGAAAAGTTAGTGAAATTGAAGCTCATCGGGGCGAAGTTCGGTGAGGTACCCTTTCTATTGCGCTATGATCAAAAACAGAGTTCGAGTAAAATGGTTGGCAGCGTTACTACACTAGGGTATCTCGTTATGACCTTGCTTTATCATTGGCCCTGGGGTGGGTGGCGGACGAACATTCGGAAAAAACATGGTGATTGGAGTGCTGCAAATGACCAGCCATAATAAAACTGCGAGAAAGTTATGTGCGGATTAGTTGCTCTTATTGCTCAGCAGCAAGATCTTTCACATCGTGCCTCAGTTTTGCAGGAGATGCTCTCCCGTATTGCTCACCGAGGGCCTGATGGTGATGGAGTACATCATGTTCCTGGGCAAGCATTGTTTGGCCATCGACGTTTAGCTGTGATCGATATCGAGCATGGCGCTCAACCGATGTGTTCGCAGGATGGTCGCTATACACTGGTTTATAACGGTGAGATCTACAATTACATAGAGCTAAGTAGGGAACTGGAACAAGAGGGGGTCGTCCTGAGTACCTCTTCAGATACGGAGGTGTTGTTACAGCTGTTGATCCGGCGTGGCTCCGATGTGCTCCATGATTTGAATGGTATGTTCTCCTTTGTATTTCACGACCGTAAAGAAAACTGGTGGTTGGCTGCGCGGGATCATTTTGGCATAAAACCGCTGTATTACGCACAGACCGGATCGGAACTTGTGTTTGCTTCCGAAATTAAGGCAGTTTTGGCGCACCCTGATATCCTCCCTAGTCGGGATGAGAGATCGCTGCAGCAGTATCTGGCGTTGCAGTTCTGCTTGGATGACCGTACCTTGTTCAAAGGCATACGTAAGGTTCGCCCCGGACACTATCTTGTAGGGCGTGGCTCACAAATAGAGCAAGACGTCTCCTATTGGGACACTAACTACCAGGTCGATCACTATCACACCGAGGCGTGGTTCGAGGACGAGCTACGATCTTTATTGCAAGACAGTATTCGTTTGCAAATGCGCTCCGATGTGCCGGTAGGCGCTTATTTGTCCGGTGGTATTGATTCAAGTCTGGTGAGCGCGCTGGCCTCCCAGCATCTGGACAAGCCTATGCCACTCTTTCATGGTCGCTTTGCTGAAGGCCCTCAGTACGACGAATCAGACTATGCACGCGTGTTGGCCGAGTATGCAGGTGGTAGATACCACGAGGTGGTACCTACTGCTGCTGAGTTTGTCGATCAACTGCCGAAATTGATTTACGCGCTGGATGAACCGCTTGCGGGCCCTGGCCTGTTCCCTCAGTTCGCGGCCAGTCGACTCGCCGCTGAACATGTCACTGTAGTGCTGGGTGGGCAAGGCGGTGACGAAATCTTCGGTGGTTATGCACGTTACCTGGTTGGGTATTTGGAACAGGCACTTAAAGGTGCAATCCTTGGGACTCAGGAAGAAGGCAAGCATCTCGTCACGTTAGAATCCATTGTTCCTAATCTTGCAGTACTCAAGGAGTACACTCCTTTGCTGCGACAGTTTTGGAGTCGAGGTATTTTTGAGGACATGGATGCTCGTTATTTTCATTTAATCGATCGCAGCCAAGGTATTGGTCATTTGCTTCATCCTGATTTCAAGGATCGCTTCGATCGTGACGAGTTGTTCGCAGATTTTCAGGCAATTTTCAATGACCCTGATACCCAGTCGTACATTAACAAGATGACACATTTTGATCAGAAAACCCTGCTGCCTGCGCTGTTACAAATAGAAGACCGGGTTAGTATGGCAGTTTCGATTGAATCGCGAGTACCTTTGCTGGATCGACGTATTGTTGATCTTGTGACCCGCATGCCACCAGCGCTTAAGTTCCAGGGAGGGCGTACCAAGCATATTTTGAAAAAAACGATTCGAGGGCTGTTGCCCGATGAAATTCTCAACCGAAAAGACAAGATGGGTTTTCCGGTACCCTTGAAAGAATGGATGCAAGGCGGGGTGGTGCGTGATTTTGTAACAGACACCTTGCTTTCGCGAAGGAGTATCGAACGGGGTATTTTTAGCGAACAAGCCCTGCGAGGGATGATCGAGCACCAGGGAGTGGGGGGGCGTCAGCTTTGGGGTGCACTCAGCCTTGAAATTTGGCATCAACAGTTTATCGATGCTTGATACTTTGATTTTACCACAAAGAGATGTAATTCAGAGTCACGTACTTCGTTCACTCGAAAGGTACTGGCCAAGCAGGTCGGAAGCGCTTATATCTCTACCACTTAAAGTGTACTCTGAATCGCTAAATATTCAGTTACCGCTACAATTAGTGCCAGTTCGATTGCCGAGTTGGGCTAAGCAATGTGGGGTCGATGAGGTGTTACTAATACCTCAAGAAGTTATTCCGAAAGAACGCTCTATTAAAGAAGCTGATTTGTGGCAGGACATCGACTGGTTTCTTGCTAGCTTCTTGTTGCTAGAAGCTTGGCATGAACGCACTTGGGAGGTACTGCATGGACCAATCCACTCTTACAGTTCTCGCCTTAAGGGGTGGGATGAACGTGTGTGGCAGCATGCTTGGGTGAATCGCATTGCTCTTTTCTTACGAGAGTGGACTGCGCATTGTCAAGGTTTCTCTGTAGAGGATCTCTTTGGTGCGCTACCTAATACTGAAATACTGATGACTCACGATGTGGATGCCGTAGAGAAGACGTTGTCGATTCGACTGAAACAAGGTGCATTTACTGGTCTCAATTCGGTACGCGCTATATTGCGGGGTGATCTTAACGAAGGGCGAGCGCTCGGGAGCAAAGCTGTCCGTCTACTCGTTGGGCGAGAAGATTGGTGGAAGTTTGATGAATTGCGTGCTGCTGAAAAGTTTGCGGGTATCACAAGCATTTTTCACTTTTATGCGGATGAAAGGCCCAAGTCACCGAAACGTTGGCTGTTTGATCCCGGCTATGATCTCAAGGCTCCGCGGGTCCAGCGATTAATAAAACGGTTGCAAGATGATCAACATCAGATTGGCCTGCATCCTAGTTATGAGAGCTGGAAAGAAAGTGATGCTATTGAACGACAGAAAAACTTACTGGAAGAGGTGGTCGGGAGTCCTGTTACAGCCTGCCGACAGCATTGGTTGAGATTCAGCTGGCGAGGCACATGGACGGCGCAGGAAAGCGCTGGCCTTCGGTCTGACACAACCCTGATGTTCAATGATCGGTCGGGCTTTAGGAATGCCAGTGCCATGCGTTGGCATCCGTGGAATGCCATGGATAAGCGGGCGTACAAACTGGAGGCACAGCCATCGGTGTTGATGGATTCCCACCTCTACGACTATCATCGCTTGAGTGACCTTGAGCGGCAACAGCAAATACGGGCATGGCTGGGAGAGTGTTATGCAGTGCATGGCCAAGTTGCTGTGCTTTGGCATCCACACACATTGACCGATGACTATGGTTGGGAACAGGGGTTTAAGGTCTTGCTCCACACAATAACTGAGATGAAAACGAAATGAGTTTTGCGATTCGAAAATGGCTACCACACTCTGTCTCGGTACCGCTATGGGGCGATCGAAAGCGTTGGGGTTTGTCGGTCATAGCCGAAGACCCGTGTTGGCAGGAGTGGCAGCGCACCTACACCGACTTTTACCGAGCCAATCAGCGCGAGGGTGTTGGAACTCGCGTCAATGATGCTGGTTACCAAGTTATGGCTGGCATTGATTTGACCGGCAAGCGTATCCTCGAAATTGGTGCCGGGGATATCCGTCACCTTAAGTATCTCAAGGGGCAGCCCAGCGAGTATTTGTTGGCCGATATCTCGAATGAGATGATGCAATTCGCCCAGGAAAAGTTGAAGGAAAAAAGCATACAGCACAAAAGTATCTTGCTGGAGCGTAACCAGCCTTTGCCGCTCAGTGATGCCTCGGTGGATGTTATCATTAGTTTTTATTCGCTGGAACATCTCTACCCGCTTAGACCTTATCTTGAAGATATGCATCGAGTGCTTAAGCCGGGGGGCTCGCTGATTGGTGCTATTCCTGCAGAAGGCGGTCTTGCATGGGGGGGGGGAAGAATGTTGACCTCTCGGCGTTGGTTCAAGAGGAACACCTCGATTGATCCAGATAAGATCATCTGTTGGGAGCATCCAAATTTTGCAGACCAGATTATTCAAGAGCTGGATACGGTGTTTGTTCGCAAAAGGGTGCAACGCTGGCCGTTGCCTTGGCTACCTCTGCTAGACCTTAATCTGGTCCTTCGCTTTAACTACCAGAAACAACTAGGTTAAGCCTGTGGTTGCGAATATTTATCTCAAAGAAGTCCAGCAGAACTTGCCGCGTTTGCTGGCATTGATGGATACAGACCGAACTAGTCGGAGCTATGGTGTGGGTGATCGTTATTACTGGGCCTGGGGATTGATTGACTTTGGGAATGCAACCTTTCAAGGTGTAGCGCATGGGATGGCGCGTCTATGGCGCAGCGGTCTATGGCCTTATCCAGCACCCAAAGAACAATTCTTCGAGCGGATAGATGCGTTGTTCTCGGGGGCGGAGGTTCTTACGCGTAGCGATGGTAGTCTGGAAGAGGCCTTCCCCAACGAGGGTTCTTACTGCGTGACCGCGCTGGTTGCCTTTGATCTGCTCTGTGCGCTGGATCAGCTCGATGCCGAGATAGACGAGAACAGGCGACGACGTTGGCGAAAAATTATCCAGCCGATGATCGGTTATCTGATCAAGGCTGACGAAACCCATGCATTGATATCCAACCATCTAGCGACGGCAGTGGCTGCCTTGGTGCGCTGGCATCGCTTGACCGCAGATTCTGCGTCAGAGCGCAAAGCTAGTCAGTTGCTTGATGAAATTCTTAAGCATCAGTCTGATGAGGGTTGGTTTCGTGAATATGAAGGGGCTGATCCCGGCTATCAGTCGCTGTGTACCTATTACCTTGCTGATGTGCACCAGCAGCGCCCAGATTGGAGTCTGCTTACGCCCTTAAAAAAGTCATTCGAGTTTCTTTGGCATTTTGCGCATCCGGATGGATCCTTCGGTGGACTCTACGGCAGTCGCAATACACGGTTTTACTATCCGGCCGGTGTGCTAGCGTTGGCGCAGGAAAGTCTGCACGCGGCGAGTCTCGCAAACTTTATGGCGAGCAGTATTAGTCAGCAGCGTGTAGTGACGCTCTCGACCATGGATGAGCCGAACCTGATACCGATGTTCAATGCCTACTGTTGGGCCGCGCAGCTGGAAAATGAGCGGGTAGGTGATGCAGAGGTGACGTTACTTCCTTCGCAAACCACAGAGTCTTTTCGCAGTCATTTTCCTGACGCGGGTATTTGGATCGATGCTGGCCCTGAGCACTATACGGTGATTAATACCCATAAGGGTGGTGTCGTGGCACATTTCCCCAAGAGCACCTCCGCGATGATTGATGCGGGTGTGGTAATTCGTAATCCAAAAGGCCAGCAAGGAAGCACTCAAGCGTTCAATCTTCAAAATATAGTGAAGCTGGAGGGTGATACACTGATCATCGAAGCGAAATTCGTGCCGATGCCTAAACGGTTGACGAATCCGTTGCAGTTCATTGTGTTGAGGCTATTTTGCATGACGTTTTTTCGGTTTCGCATTCTTCGCGAGTGGACTAAACAGGCTTTGGTGTATTTGTTAATATCACCAAGCAAGCAATGGCCCGTTAAAAATAAACGCAGAATAAATTTTGGTCATCGGCTTGTGATCAGCGATGAGTCTCCGTTACCTGCTGGTTACGTCCGGTTGGAGAATCCGGGTGATTTTGTCTCCATACACATGGCTAGCCAAGGTTACTGGCAGGTTCAAGACGAGGGAGACGCTACATGATCCCGCGTTTTAAACCTGATATTGGTTGGGCGGAATTCAAGGCGCTCTTCTGCCTCAATAGGGGGGCGGTGGAGAAATTTGAGAAAGAGTTTGCGCAGACCTTTCAGGCCGTGGATGCTGTAGCCTTTCCTTATGGGCGCTCGGCGCAGTGGGCATTTCTCAACGCGGTCGGCGTTAAGGGATCTGAAATAATTATGCCTGCCTATACGTGTTCTGTGGTGGCGCATGCAGTAAGCTTGAGCGATAACACTCCGCGCTTCATTGACATAAACCTTGACGACTACAACATGAATCTCGATGAAGTCGAAGCGGCGATTAACAAGAACACTCGTGCCATCATCGCCACCCACACCTTCGGTTACCCACAGGATCTGGATAGGCTGGAAGCTATGGTACAGCGTGCCGAGGCTCGTCACGGGCATAAGATCTGGTTGATGCAGGATTGCTGCCATGCCTTTGGGGCTGAGTGGAAAGGACGAATGATCGGTACATCAGGTGATGTGGCAGTCTATGCCTTTAATATTAGTAAGGTCATCACCAGCATCTTCGGCGGTATGCTCACATTCCAGGATCAGGCTTTGGCCAATAAAGTGCGAGCATGGAGAGATGCCCATTATAAACCTGCTAACTGGCTTAAGGCGATACAGCGCCGATTGTATCTGCTGGCGGTTTATGTCGCTTTCAACGAAAAGATCTATGGGCTGACTTGGTGGTTGCAAGAGAAAACACCGCTGCTGAACAGGTTCACTAAAGCCTATCATCTTGATGACCAGATTCACTTTCCACCCGACTACTTGGATAAGATGCTGGATGTTGAGGCGGCCGTGGGATTGAAGCAGCTCAAAAAATACCCGCGCATCATTCAGTGTCGGCGTGATAAGGCGAGGTATTACGACCAAAATCTTCCTCGGCATGAGGGCTGGGTATTCCCCCCTATAGTAGAAGGTGCGACTTATTCGCACTACACGGTGCGGGTGCCGGATCGAGCTGAGGTGATTCAGGATTATGCAAAGAAGGGTGTACATTTGGGGGAATTGATTCAGTACAGCATCGCTGATTTAGAGTGTTATTCAAAACTGAATAGCAGTTGCCCTTTGGCGCATGAAACTTGTCTTTCAACAGTGAATTTTTCGGTGACAGTCAAATGAAAATTTTAGTTATTTTAGGAAATGATAAAATCGCTGGTGCCGCAGTGCAAAAAACCAAGGCCTCAGAACATGTCGTAATTTACATTGATAGATCGACAAACCTTAGGAGGGTAATTTTTTTGCTCAAAAGAGGAGCTCTTTCGCTGTCGTTAATAATTAAGATGGCTATTTGTGAAATGATGCGCGACGGTAGTAGGCCGGATAGCAAGCTTCCTGGAATCAATTCCAACGCCGATCTGCTTAAGGCTATTGAGAAAAATAAGCCTGATAGATTGATTCTGTTTAGGGCGGGTTTAATTGTAAATAAGGACGTTATCGACACCGGTGTGCCAGTACTCAACATACATGCGGCAACCGTTCCTGAGTATGGAGGTATCGGGTCTATTGAAAGGGCAATCAAGGACGGAGCCTATGAGCAGAATGCGTCTCTGCATATTGTTACATCGAGAATCGATGAAGGGGAGGTTGTGGACAAGGAAATGTATCGCCTGAACCCTACTGCGTCCTACTGTGTTAACGAATCCATAGCTTACCGTGCAGCTGAGCGTTTATTGCTTAGAGTCCTACACGGAAATTTAGTGCAACAGTTAGTAAAGTAATTAATGTCTCGACTTAAACAACTCACTAAGGACTCTGTAATCTATGGTATCGGTGGGGTTCTTGCTAAAAGCTTGTCCTTTTTCCTATTGCCAGTTTACACGCGTATCTTCACGCCTGCTGACTATGGCACGATCGAGATGCTTACGGTGCTTAGCAGTTTTGTAGGCGCTATTTTGGTTATGGGAATGGACTCTGCGCAATCGATGTATTTCTTCAAGGTGAAAGAAGAGGGGAGGATTGCGCAAGCCCGAATCATTTCAGCTATACTGCAATGGCGCATGATCTTTGGTTGCGGGATCGTGCTTCTGGCAACGCTGACCGCGCCGTTGCTCAATGCTTGGTTTTTTGATGGACAGCTGGGCTGGGAATATTTCGCGATTGCTTTTGCGGGTGCGCTCTTTGCTCAGGTGATGAGCCAGAGTGCTGAGGTTATGCGGCTTCTCTACCGCCCCTGGGGGTATATTTCTATCACGCTAACGCAGTCGATACTAGCTGCGGGGCTGGTGCTCATATTTGTTCTTCTGTTCGATCAGGGGATTCAAGGCTTCTTTCTTGGGGCAGCGATAGCTTCGTTTGTGGTTGCTATTGTTGGTTGGATTCGTATCCGTGAGTATTGGCAGTTTGATCGAATTCACTGGGATCTCTGGCCGCAGTTGCTACGATTTGGTGCGCCCCTGGTGCCTGCAGCCTTGGCGATTTACTTTATGAGCACAGCTGATCGATGGTTTGTCCAGTATTATCATGGAAGTGAGGCGCTGGGTATCTTTGCTGTTGGCGCTAAGTTCACCATGCTTGCGGTGCTCGTTGTTACTACCTTTCGCCAGGCATGGTGGCCCATCGCTATGGACTCGATGCACTCAGATGACGGGCCTGAGACGTTTCGAATGATTGCGCGGCTTTATATGGGGATTGCCTGCGCGGGGATTGTGATCCTAACCTACCTGTCTCCTTGGCTGGTGCAATGGTTGACCGGCCCTGAGTTTCATGATGCTTGGCCCATTGTAGGTATACTCGCTTGGCAGGCAGTATTTTATGGGTTTTTTCTCATTGCGAGTGCTGGTATATGGAAGGCGGAGAAGACTTACCTAAACCTTCCTCTGATGGGAGGCTGTGCAATTTTTGGCATTATTCTAAATTGGCTGCTTGTACCGACATACGGCGGAGAAGGCGCTGCGTTAGCAACCGCGATTACGTACCTTGTTTGGGTGATTGCTACGTTGGTGGTTAGCCAGCGCTACTGGAAAGTGCCATTTCAGATGCGGATAATGTTTTTACAAATGGTTTTGGCTATGGTTTATGTTGCTTGGTTTGTCCTTGTCAGCCGGGGGGGGGCGCAGTGGATTGATCTTATTACAGGCTTGGTTATGATTATATTTTTGCTTTTCTTTTCGGTTGGCTTGACGGAGAGAAAAGCGCTTTGGGCTCGACTGGGGCTAAGTCGGGTCACTTAAATTTTTAGGATTAATTTCTACTATGAACCTTCGGGCTGTTATCCGCAAATTCACCTGCTTGAGTTTGATTGAAAAGCTACGCATTATTTTTTATCCTATCTTCCAACTTTGGGAAATACCCACTGCATGGATGAAATCGCTCTGGGCAGCGCGTATTCTGCTGAATGGGAAATGGAGTCGCTATATTGGGTTTCATCCGCAGAATGCGATCAACAATTTTTTCTATCGGACGCAATGGATCAATCTCGATCGTTATGGTCTTGATCAAGTCAGCCCGGTGATTGGGCTTGGTGCCTACCCATTAAGAAACTGGTTTCATCTTGCTTTGCCAGCGAGCTATATATATGCACATGCAGGTGCTGTTACAACCCTAGCAGGTACCTTTATGTGGGTATTCAGTCACCTCATCTGGATCGATACTGTCGAGCTTTGGTGGGGAATTGTAGTGACTCTGTTGCTTTTCTTTAGCTCGACGTCATACGCAATGGCCTTTGTGCGTCAGAATTATCAAATACTCGGCTGGATGTGGTTTCCTATGGCGCTCTATGCAATATCTGAAGGTAATTTGGTTTTGGCGGCATTTGCTTGGTTTGCAGCGGGGCTAGCTGGGATTACCCCCATTTTTTTTGCTTTGCCAATTCTCATTGTTATGGCAGTTACAGCGGGGGATCAACAAATCATGTGGACTTTGGGCCCGGCGCTCATTCTCATTGGCGCTAGGATTTTGCCACTCCTGCGATCGGGTGGGCTTCTAGAGTCTCTCCTGAATCTCGCGAAGATGATCGGGGCGACATCTAACAAGGTGCGCTACCACCGCGAGATGAATCGGCTTGGTATTTTTACCATATACTTTCTGCTGCATTATTTGCTAGCCGCTTCTTTGTTGAGTATTGCGATCGGCTCGGTTGCCGTATTGCCATTTGTAGGTGTATTTTTGCTCTTCGTAAATGAAAGATTGGTGCGCGTAGCGGATCCGCAGTCTTTGATTATGCTTGTGGTGACCTTGTTTGTATTCGAAGCTGTTCAGTCGGATCCGGGCTGGGGTGTTGCTCTGGCGCTCTGGTTTGCAGTTAGTCCGTTGGGTATATTTCTTTTTATCCAAAGAGTTAGTCAAGCGAATAGACTTGGCAGTATTCTGGTAACACGGCCCTTTGATCATACTGAACTCGAGCAAGGTGTTGAGACTTTCTTGGCGGAAGTTAATCTCGGTGAACGAGTTTATTTTGCATTTAACGATCCAGGTGGAAAATACAATAATATCTTTGATGGTTATCGGAGGATACACGAGCTGCCACTTCAAGTCGCGAGCAAAAAGGGAATACATTTATTTCCTGATTGGTGGGCTGTTGCAGAAACAAATTACGAAGGCGCGCCTCAATGCTGGGGGCGAACACCGGACGAAGTGAAAGGTAATTGCGAGCGCTGGGGTGCGAATTATGCTATCGTCTACCAACAGATGGGGTCGATATTAGATCCAATCTGGATGAAAGATTTCGAGTTGCTTTCAGAGTTTGATTGGGGTGATTATTTCGCTTCGCCGCCGGATCTGGAGCTTTGGTGGGCGAGCAACCCAACGCCAAAGTGGTTTCTTTTGCACTATAACAATATGACGATAACGGAAACGACATAGCAGGGTAGTGTGAAACTGAATTTTCGTTTGAATAGGCCTTCACCGGTAAGGAGATGACGCATTCAATCGAGAGTGAAACTCGCCAAATAGGCTGGGCATGATTCAATACGGTGGCTATATCTTTTTGATCTAGGTTTGGGTGACATCTGCTCGGTTCTCTAACCTTGGTGGAATCACGAAATTAGGCAAAACCGTATTCCTGGCGTTGGTTACTTTGACGAGGGATTGAGGGCTCTAGAGGGGGGGGGCTGGTTTGGGTGAGGCATTACGGTTGTGCATGTCGTTAATAGCATTTCCTTTTTGGGTATTCGTGCGGAATGAGATTGGCCTTCATTCAAGTTATAACACTTATCTAAACCTCTCTCGAGGAACGGCTTAAGTAAGCATGTAAGGATGTGGGGAGAGAGCAGCAGAAGTGGTAGGCTTATGCATTTTTACGATGGCGTACTTCAGTTGTTAAACTTGGTTGAAACGGTTTAATATGAGCTACGATAGTACTTTAAGCTATGCTGACATTGCTAGATTAGATGTGGTGTGTGTCACGAATATCCTGTATTGGATCTAGTAGCCCAAACTGCGGTTTTTCGCCCACTTACTGCAATGGCGTGTACTGTGATGGCTAAGAAAGATATGTGATATCGGGCCAATTCCCCTCACCTGCTAGACTCTAGTCAGGGGAGTTTGATAAAGAGGTTGGACTCCTTAAGAATTGAAGGTGTCGTACGTATGAGAGCAGAAACGCACAGTGCAGCACGAAAGCTATGCTTCGAGAACGAGAAACATATGTTGAATAGCGTCAATCTTGATCTCAACGGAGTATATGGTGCCAGTAATCGACACATCCTACCCAAATGAAAAATAAAACTGATGAGCTCATGAAAATTAGGGTTCTTTACATGCATCATGGAGTCGGTATTGGCGGTGCACCGATAAGTTTACTTAACTTGGTAAAAGCGCTACCAAAAGAGCAATATGATCCGATTGTCTTATTTCAAAAAAACAGTGCTGTGGTGGAGTTTTATAAAAAAGAGTCAATAAAAACAGACGTTGTTGGTTGGTGCGGAAGTTTTTTGGTGCATCATAAAAAAGAATTTATACAGTGGTTTAGGTTTTATAGATATATGTCTATATTTCCACATTGGATAATAAATGCATATTTTTTGGCTCCAAGGTATCTTAAGAAGTATCAACCAGATATAGTGCATCTCAATTCAGATGTGCTATCTGCATGGGGCTACGCCGCGAAGAAATTGAATATTCCCGTTGTATGTCATGTGAGAGACCCTTTTGAGATGAGAGGTTATTTTGGCATACGTACTCGGTTAATCAGGCGGCTGTTAAACCAATCTGTCGATAAGTTTATCTGTATCAGTAAAGATAATCTAGAGCGACTTGGTCTGCCCGATAAATCTGTTGTTGTCTACAATACGGTCGAGCTACCTGAAGCATACCGAATGCCATTTTCATCAGTTAAGCCTTATAAAGTACTTTATTTGGGCGGAATGGCCAAAATTAAAGGATATAGGGTCGTGTGTCAGGCGCTTCCATATATCAACCCAGGCATCGTTGTACAGCTCGCAGGGGGGCTAGATAAGAGTTTAGAACAATTAAGAGGGTTGGCATATGTCAAAGAGATCGTAAAAAGATTGCTGAGGTGGAGGGATTATTATTTGCTTGCGAAAGCTAGGGAACTCCATAACGTTGAAATCTTGGGTTTGCTTCAAGAGCCCCTCAAATTCATTGATGATGCAGACATACTTATTAGCCCATTTACAGTTGAGCATTTTGCTAGGCCAATTATAGAGGCTTTCGCTTACGGGAAACCTGTTGTGGCGTCGAATATCGTAGGGATGGCTGAAATCGTGGATTCTGAAAGAAATGGGTTATTAGTTGATATAACAGATCCGAAAAGTCTAGCTCAAGCCATCAATAAACTGGCTGCGAACCCATCCCTTTCGGTTGCTTATGGTGCAGAAGGGCGAAGAAAAGCGGAGAAATTATTCTCAATGGACAGGAATGTGCTGGCAGTTCAGTTAGAGTATGAAGACCTTTTGAAAAAACCTTGACTATATCTATGGGGCTTCAATTTAAATATTCTTCAAGTTGTCAAAGTATATGGCTTATTTCGACCGTTGTATTTATAACTGCATCGCCTTTGTTTGATAATGTTATAAAAATTATATTTACAGCATTTTTTATTCTCGCCATTTTAATGCAGAATTGGAAAGGGGTACGAATTAAGCGAAGAGACGTACTGGTGTTGACTGTAATTTATTTAATTCTCGTTCCTTACGCTGCTGTGTTAGACCAGCTGAATGCATACAGTATTGATTTAATTGGGGGCGGTTTCTTCGTTTCTATATTACTTGCATTTGTATTGGCTTGTTCCGTTTCAAAAGACGAGCTTCTGTTGGCAAATGAAAGGTTGGTTTTTTGGTCTTTGGTTCTCGGTCTCCCTGTCTATGCTGCACTACAGTACAATGCGGCACTTCTGGATTACGCTTTAAATTACACTTATGGCGCTTGGAGCCATAAAACATTTCTAGTTTTAAATGTGCTACAGGTTGGCGATTACACGATAAATCGTTTCGTGGGTTTTGGTCGTGAACCTGGTGAAATGCAGGTGTTCTATTTGCTTGCATTGTGGTTTCGGTTGAAAACGAACTCTGCAAAAGTCGATCTCCCTGTGATTTTGATTGTGGTAGGCATCACTTTGGGCCAGTCGACTGCTGGTTTTTTTGCGATGTTTATTGTATTTTTTCTTTCGATGCCGTTTCGTAAGCTTCTAAAATATAGCTTAATATTCAGTCCATTGATTCTCTATTTTTTAGTAGACCAATGGATGTATCATTTCGAACATAAATTAATCGGATCAGCTAGTTTTGCTGGTCGGTACGAGCGTTATCTTGATTTCTTTTCGGGTGATTTATCGAAAACTTTATTTGGGTATGGAAATGCATACTATATTCAGGTTATTGCTGCAGAGGGGCTTGGTGGTTGGGATACATTATTGCAGTTGAGTCAACGTTACGGCCTAGTCTTTTTTATATTGCTAGTTAGCTTGCTATTCTACAATAACAAGCATACTCCAGTTATCGCGGTTATCATTTCTATGGCATTTGTCAGTCAAAGTGTTTGGTTTTATCCTGTAATAGCCTTTTTCTACTTCAAGGGGCGACCTTCTTTCGTATTTTCGAAACCGGAAGAAGGTGTTGTGGTAAACAACTTTCAGAGGATCGAAAGTTGAAATGCGTTGAGGGTTTATCTTGTGGCGTGCGATAAACCAATTCTTTATCTGGGTTTTGCATTGCCTGCATGTGTAGAAGAAGAGGTCGCTCAAGTTGATTCATTGCCCCATCTTGCAACTCAGAAATTCTCTTGGAGTGTTGTGCGAGCATTGAAGTCAGCTTTTCGATCTGTGTCGGTAGTTTCGGCTCCCGAGATACGGAACTTTCCGGTGGTACGTAAAGTGTTTTTTAATACCGCACATTTCGACGAAAATAGAACGGCTTGTCTCGTCGTTGGCTTCATAAATGTAATCGTATTGAAGCACATAAGCCGATTTCTTCAGGTTGTATTGCGTGCTCCCCGTTATATGAAAAATAATAACATTAAGATTATTCTAGTTCATGGCACCCATACGCCATTTATGTTCTTTGCATTACTAGCTAAAGTAATATTTAGTATTCGCATTGTAATACTGCTGACCGATCAGCATGGTATAGAAGTATCGAGTGATGGTTTTTTAGGTCGTGTATTCAGACGCATAGATACTTCGCTGATGAAATTCATTCTAAGTAGATTTGACGCCTATGTTTGCCTGTCTCCAGTGTTTATCAGTAAGTTTAACTTAAGTCCCTCAGTAGTTGTGCCTGGTATTTTAAGCGCGGAGTACAGTTCACTTGCTCCGGTCGTGACACCTAGTGATGCTTTCGAAATTGTGTTTGCCGGTGGGGTTCATAAATCAAATGGTATTGACCTGTTGCTTTTGGCGTTCAGCGAATTAGATAACCCTAATGTTCGCTTGACAGTTTACGGTGGTGGTGATCTGGTGAAATCTGTTATAGATGCAGCTGAAAAAGACAAGCGTCTATTTTATGGTGGAATACTTCATGGAGATAAACTGGTGCAGGCTTTATTATCTGCGGATCTTTTGATAAACCCAAGACCAACCAATGAAGAATTTTCGCAAACATCATTCCCATCTAAGCTCATAGAATATATGGCGACTGGTGTACCTACGTTGACTACAAGGCTCGTGAGCATTCCAAAAGTAATAGATGATTGTTTCTTTTATATAGATAGCCATGATCCACTGACGATCGCTGAGGCGATAAGAGGGGTAATTGCCCTAACTGATACAGAACGACTCTCGGTGGGGCGACGTGCTGCTGAAAAAGTTAGGCAGCTGTACAGTGAAGAAGTCGTAGGGCAAAAAATAAGTGATCTTGTGCGGTCAATTAGTTAGTAATTTTTAATGAATCTTGCTCTTTATATTTTTGGGTGATATGTCACCGTGAGAGCGGTAATGATATAGCCTGAAAATGGCTCACAAAACTATCGGACAGAAGTGATAATATGTTTAAAAATTCAGTTTTATTAATAACTGGCGGTACCGGTTCCTTTGGTAACGCTGTACTGCGAGGTTTCCTCGATTCTGAATTGAGTGAAATCCGCATCTTTAGTCGGGATGAGAAGAAGCAGGATGACATGCGAAAGCGCTACAACAACCCCAAGCTGAAGTTTTATATCGGGGATGTGCGCGATGCACGCGGCGTCGCACAGGCGATGCGCGGGGTGGATTATGTGTTTCATGCTGCCGCTCTGAAGCAGGTACCGTCTTGTGAATTTCACCCAATGCAGGCGGTGTATACCAATGTGCTGGGCACGGAGAATGTGCTGGAAGCAGCGGTTCATGCCGGTGTTAAGCGTGTCGTCTGCCTCAGTACCGACAAGGCGGTGTACCCCATCAACGCGATGGGCATTTCCAAGGCGCTTATGGAAAAAGTGATGGTCGCGGCCAGTCGCAATTTAGAAGGCACGGGCACTGTGATCTGTGGCACGCGCTACGGAAACGTGATGGCGTCGCGAGGTTCGGTGATTCCGCTGTTTGTCGAACAAGTTTTGGCCGGCAGGCCGATTACCATTACCGATCCGGAAATGACGCGCTTTATGATGACGCTGGAGGATGCGGTGGATTTAGTACTCTATGCTTTTGAACATGGCAATAACGGCGACATTTTTGTGCAGAAGGCGCCGGCGGCAACGGTCGGGACCTTGGCGCAAGCGATTCTGGAGTTGATGGGCAAGTCCGATCATCCAATTCAAACTATAGGCACTCGTCATGGTGAGAAACTTTATGAAGCCTTGCTTGGCCGTGAAGAAATGGCTTGCGCCGAAGATCTTGGCGGCTATTACCGTGTGCCGCCGGATGGGCGGGATTTGAATTATGCCAAGTATGTAGAAAAGGGCGAATCGCGATTGACCCAGAGCGCGCATGGAGAGGACTATAACTCTCACAACACCCAGCGCCTAGATATGGAAGGCGTGAAACAGTTGTTGCTCAAGCTGGACTTTATGCAAAGTATTGTCCGCGGTGAGCATGTTGTAGTGGAGGAGGATTAAGCGATGAAGGTTCTGGTCACTGGTGCTAATGGGTTCCTAGGCAAAAACCTGCAGCTCTATCTACGTGAACGTTCAGATGTCGAGGTGCGATGCTTTACCCGCGAGCAGTCTCTGGATGATTTGGTCGATCTGCTTACGGATGTAGACTTCGTCTTTCACCTCGCAGGCATTAATCGCCCGCAAGACCCGCAGGAGTATGTGACTGGCAATGCGGATTTGACACGCGCTCTATGTGGTGCAGTGGCTGAAGTCGCTGCGTGTGGCGGAAAAAAAATCCCAGTGCTGTTTACCTCTTCGATTCAATCTGAGCGTGATAACCCGTATGGCCAAAGCAAGCAGACAGCTGAGCGGGTGCTGTTTGAACTGCAGCGTGAATACGGGGTGCCTGTACATATATTCCGATTACCTAATGTATTTGGCAAGTGGTGCAAGCCAAATTACAACTCTGCGGTAGCGACCTTCTGCCACAACATTGCGTATGGGCTACCGATTCAAATTCACGATCCGGCAGCGATACTCACGCTGGTGTATGTCGATGATGTAATCGAACGCTTTATCCAGCTGATGGATGGTTTAAATGTGGCTATGGATTCCGATGGCTTTATGGCGGTAACGCCGTTGTACTCGACCACGGTGGGTGAGGTAGCTGATCTGGTTCAACGTTTCAAGGTCAGTCGTGAAACGCTTATTACTGAGAAGGTAGGCGTGGGCTTGGTACGAAAGTTGTATGCGACCTATGTGAGTTATCTACCCAAACAGGCGTTTTCTTACCCCGTGCCACAGTATGGCGATGCACGCGGCGTATTTGTTGAGATGCTGAAAACCCCAAATTGCGGGCAGTTTAGTTTCTTCACTGCATATTCGGGTGTTACGCGCGGCGGGCATTACCACCATAGCAAGACTGAAAAATTTCTAGTAATCATGGGTGAGGCGCGTTTCAGATTTCGTCATATGCAGACTGGTGAAGACTATGAGCTTATGACGCGAGGCGGAGTGCCTGAAATTGTTGATACCGTTCCGGGCTGGACGCATGACATCACAAATGTTGGCGAGGGTGAAATGGTGGTGATGATCTGGGCTAGCGAGATCTTTGATCGCGACCGACCAGATACATATGTCTGCCTGCAATAACAGGTGAGTGAGAGTTTGAGTGAGGTGTCGATGAAAAAACTGAAAGTCATGACGGTTGTGGGTACACGTCCCGAGATCATTCGATTGTCACGGGTGCTGGCCAAGCTGGATGAGCATTGTGATCACATTCTGGTGCATACAGGGCAGAATTACGATTACGAACTTAATCAAATTTTTTTTGAGGACTTGAGTATTCGTAAGCCGGATTACTTCTTGAGCGCTGCGGGGGCTACCAGCGCCGAAACGATTGGTAATGTCATCATTGGTGTTGATAGAGTCTTGGCTGAAGTTAATCCGGATGCCCTGTTAGTGCTTGGAGATACTAATAGCTGTATGTCAGTGCTGCCAGCGAAGCGTAGAAAGATACCAGTATTTCACATGGAGGCAGGCAATCGATGTTTTGATCAGCGGGTGCCAGAAGAAATTAATAGACGTATCGTTGATCATACGGCCGATATTAATCTCACCTACAGTTCAATTGCACGAGAATATCTCCTGAGTGAGGGCTTGCCGCCTGACATGGTGATTAAGACTGGTAGCCCAATGAGCGAGGTGCTAGGGCATTATCGCTCGGGTATTGAATCTTCTGACGTGTTGGCGCGTTTAGGCTTGGTTGAGGAGCAGTTTTTTGTGGTTAGCGCTCATCGCGAAGAGAATATAGATTCGGATAACAACTTTGGTAAATTAGTTTGTGTGCTCAATGAAATTGCAGAAACTTATAATCTCCCTGTGATTGTGTCTACACATCCGCGCACTCAGAAGAAGGTCGATGTAACCAACGTCAAATTTAATGATTTGATACGTTTGATGAAACCGCTGGGATTTAAAGATTACAATAAGTTGCAGCTTTCTTCTAAGGCAGTGTTATCTGACAGTGGTACGATTAACGAAGAGTCTTCTATTCTTAACTTTCCTGCGTTGAATATTCGGGAAGCACATGAGCGACCAGAAGGAATGGAAGAGGCGGCTGTGATGATGGTTGGTTTGGAGGTGGAACGTGTGATGCAGGCTTTATCCATGCTAGAATGCCAACCACGGGGGCCGGAACGTTTACTGCGACAGGTTGCCGATTACAGTATGCCAAACGTCGCTGATAAGGTGGTTCGAATCATTCACAGCTATACCGATTATGTGAATCGTGTTGTCTGGAAAAAATATTAACCCGTGCGTGTGCTAGTAGTCTCGCAATATTTTTGGCCTGAAAACTTCAGGATTAATGATTTGGTTACGGAGTTGGTCATGCGAGGGCATGAGGTAACAGTGTTAACGGGGAAGCCTAACTATCCTGCTGGTAAGGTTTTTGATACTTACCGTCAAAACCCGGATGACTTTAGTAAATATGAAGGAGCAAGGGTTTTTCGCGTTCCAATGTTGGCGCGAGGGCAAGGTTCATTTCGTTTGTTTTTGAACTACTTAAGCTTTGTGGTGGGTGCAGGCATTTGGGGGGCGTGGCAATTGCGAGGTCAGTCATTCGATGTGATCTTTGTGTATGAGCCTTCTCCGGTGACGGTTGGTTTGCCCGCTATTCTACTTGGGCGTTTAAAGCGTGTGCCAGTTGTGTTTTGGGCTTTGGATCTATGGCCTGAGACGTTGGCCGCTATTGGCATAGTGCGCTCACCCCGTGTGCTTGGCTGGATAGGGCTTCTTGTAAGGTTTATTTATAATCACTGCACAATAATTTTAGGGCAGTCGAAGGGATTTCTCGATAGCATTATAAAGTACTGTGCAGACCCTCAAAAAGTCCGTTATTTTCCAAGTTGGGCCGAAGGCGTATTTAGTCAAAGCAATACCGTAAAAGCCCCTGAAATTCTGTGTTGCGAGGGTGTTTTCACGGTGCTTTTTGCAGGTAATGTGGGTGAGGCCCAGGATATGCCCGCTGTACTGGATGCGGCTGAGAGATTGAAGGGTAATTCAAGCATCCGTTGGGTGATTGTCGGGGATGGGCGAAAGTCAGACTGGCTGTTAACTGAGGTAGCGCGCAGGGAACTGCAGAGCAATGTTTTGCTGCTGGGACGTTTTCCGATTGATCGGATGCCATCATTTTATGCTCACGCGGATGCTTTGCTCGTGCCTTTAAAAAAGGACCCCGTATTTAGTATGACGATTCCAGGTAAGGTGCAGTCTTATTTGATGTCGGGTATACCGTTAATAGGGATGCTAGATGGTGAGGGTGCCGCTGTGATTGAGCTGGCGCGCGCAGGTTTTATTTGCCCAGCAGGTGATTCTTCAGCGCTGGTTGGGGCGATTCTGAAGATGGCAGCTTTAAGTGTTGAAGAGCGAGTGAGACTTGGGATGAATGGTCGTGAATATGCAGAAACAGAGTTTGGACGTAATATGTTGATGGGGCGATTGGAAGAAATTCTGGGTGAGGCGATAGTTGCTTATAACAGTAACTTGGTAGTTAAATGATATTAGTGACTGGAGCAACTGGATTTATTGGCTCTTACCTGTGTCGACAGATTGTCGAAGATGGGCGCTTATTGAAGAAGGCTG
>QIKG01000122.1 GCA_003232965.1 Oceanospirillales bacterium | reverse complement strand
ATTCGCGAAATTAATTTGAAAATAGAAAAAGAAAATAAAAAAACTATTCCAGATATAAAATTCAACACTATTTTTATGGTCGCGCTGAGAACTTACATTAACAAACACACGTAACCGACGAACGGTACATAGCTAGAAGTAGTTATACTATTACCCGCTCGGTAATTAATAGAAGCGCAGCGCGGCCCTTGAGACTATATCACCACAGAATTCGCTTGCAGCCACAGGAACGCAAACCCTCACGGCCCCTTTTGTTAAGAATTAGCCCCTTAAAAAGAAACCCGATTTACACAAACAACTTTTTTATAGGATTAATTTATCATGGCTACTGGCCCAAATATTTTTTCAACCACCGATTACATCGGCAACACAGCGCTCGCGCTGATCATGACGGATAGCACAATTCTCAAGTGCATAAAAATTCGCCACAACAATACATTTAACAACGAACGCGGCGACTCAATTCGCATCCCGAAAAGCATTTACATGCAGTCTGGTGAGGGTGCCGATTTGGATGCCCCTGCTGGCTTCCGTAATGACATAGAACAAGGCAGCGTACGTTTAACTCTTAACCGACATAGACATATTTCCTTCACCATCAGTCGTCGTGAATTGGCGCATAATGTGCGTGAAGAATATTTGCGTGGTTATGTTGAAACTGCTTGTGAGACGCTCTTGGATGATGTTGAAACCGACATCGCAACCACTATGTACCAAAATACTTACAGCCTCGTTAATCCATTAACACCATCTGTTGGGCCTGTCACCGTTGGAAATGTGTCAGATTTGGACATATTTCAAGATGAAATGAGCATTCCGTCAGGGTATATGAAGCGCAAGTTTATCGTTAGCCCCCGCGTTTCAGGTAATCTTGGTTCAGCTTTAACAACTGTCTTTGTAACCAGTATCGCAAAAAATGCCATCCAGGCTGCATATGTTGGTGAAATTTCAGGGCAATCTATCATGAAGTCGATCCGTACCCCGATCCACACCAATGGCTTACATGCTGGTGCTGCTACACCACTTATTAATGGTGCCGCGCAGGATGTTATGCTTTCAGCTCACCTGGATGAAGTATCTAATCAGACGCTTTTGACTTCAGGTTGGACGGCTGGTGTATCCACCATAACTGCTGGTAGTAGCTTTACCATAGACGGTGTATTCCGTGTATTGGGAAAAGCCAGCAAAACGCCTACTTCTGATCTGCAAACATTTGTTGTTCTGAGTGACATAACTGCTGATGGTGCCGGTGAAATGGCAATTTCGATTTCTCCCGCCATGATAGTTAGTGGTCCGAATAGGACGGTAAGCGCCGCGCCTGCTGATTTGGCACCTATGAATATGGTTGGTGTTGAAAATGAGGTTTTAGTTCAGAATATGAGTATGCATGAAAATGCTGTTTCTATAGCGTTTGGCAAATTCTCAGATCCGACAAGTAAAGCGGTTAACAGCTCAACTAAATCCTATAAGGGACTTAATCTGACTGTTTCCAAAACCAGTACTTTCAGCAACATGGCTGAAGAATACCGGCTAGATATACTTTGGGGTGTACTTGTACAAAACCCTCATTTTATAGTTAGGTATTCCGGTACTTAAAGTAGTAACTAGATAGTGTTATGGAGTTGCGTCTAACTGGCGCAACTCAGGCACTTTAAACAACCAAACCCCCTAATTCAAAACGAGGCAAAGTAATGAAATTAAGTACAAGTAAAGTTAAGATTTTTCGGCAGTACATGTTCAACAAAAAACCCGATGGCACTTTTGAATCCGCAATTGTTACTGATGATAAAATCAGCGATTACGAGAAACTCGGATGGCGAGTTGAGATTGCCGAATGGGTCTCAGAAATCATGGTAAGTGAATGTACTGAATGTACTGAAAGTAAGAAATGCGGCGAGAATGACGAGTGTGAAATGAAGAATCATCAAGCCACTTTGGATAAAGCCTATGCGATGAAAGAGATATCCGCTATCAGCTTAAATTACAATGTATTATCCAAGGCTAGATTGGTTAAATTCGGCAAAGAAGTCTTTGGCATCAACGTCACTATCGACATGAAATTAAGAAAGGTGCGTCACAAGATCGAGAAGCATCTAAAAGCCTCCGACGTATGGAATGAGCCACATCCAGAGCGGTATCATCCAGCAACTCAAAAGGAACCACAAGTAGATGGCAACAGCTAGAATTATCGTCCAAGACGCTTTAGAATCACTTCAAGTCCGCGCATCAGAAACTGATTTGACGGCTGATGAAGTAGCTTTAGCGTTGCGGCATTATAACCGCATAGTAGCTGAATTTGACATTCAAGGCATCCACTTAGGGGCCAATTTGGTCACATCGGCTGCTGATGAAACCGGTCTTGATATAGCTTCTGAGCAGCTAATCGTGACTCATTTGGCCCTATCAGTTGCTTCAAGTTTCGGCATAACTCCAAGTAATTCCATTATTGCCTTTGCGGAGCGAGCCTACGAAAATCACTTAAAGGCGAATCAGCGACCACCTGTTAACATGCCACCAGCAAATATGCCATTAGGTACTGGCGTCCATGGTCAATTCCACAGCTTCAGAGGCCGCAAATTCGCTGGCAGCAGAAACCCAGGAATTGCCGTAACGGATGGCGGGCATACCTTAACAGATGAGCAAGGCAACATTATATTAACAGGCGACCCTAAAAACTCGGAGAATCATTAATGTCAGAAATTGAGCAAAGGAATTTACTGCGGATTTTACCCAGTGATGTAACCGATAATGCGACTGAGGTTGCTGTGGTGCATAATGGCCGCTCGCGGCTTGTAAGCAGCTCCGCATTTACCTCTGGCGGTGACGGCGGCGGCGGCGGATCAAGCACCTTATGTGGCTTGTCTGATGTTGACTGTACCGATATCCAGTCTGGCGATACCTTACAATGGTGTACAATGACAGGCATGTTCGTTGCTTCAAGCACCTTTGCTGTTGCCTGCGCGCCACCTTTTGTGCCTTTTGGCTTCGGTTGCCTGGATTCTATGGCGGAGCAAGTCGATATATTCTCGACCGGCTTTGAATCAACCTCAGACGGTGTACATATTTCACCTGATGGCGTAAACCATTATACGGTCGAACCGTTTGCTGGTGGCGGATCCGGTAGGGTTAGGCGAATGGTAATGGGCACACCAAATGACTTAAGCACTGGCGTTTTGGCCGCTAATGGTGAATTTTTTGGCACGGGTACAATAGAAGGCGTAAGCTTAACCGTAGATGGCACCATAATGCTTCTGGTTGAAAACTCCACCGTGCGGCGATTTACTTTAAGCACTGCTTTTGATTCATCAACACTGACACCGGACGAAACTTTCGCAACAACCAGTTCCGCTATCCGTGCGAAATTCTCGGACGATGGAAACTGGCTTTATCTGCTAGATGATAACAGCTTTTTGCGTGCCTTTCCATTGCCCACACCGAACAGTTTGGTGGGAATTGGTTTCCCAACCACCTTAGATTTATTCAGCTTCATTGGCGGCGGACCTGATCCAACTGATTTCCTTGTGACGAATTCTGGCGAACGGTTATATATTAACAACTTTGGCAGCACGTTGCTACAAGCAGATATGTCAACACCATATGATTTATCAACGGCCGTACTGCGCGATACTGATGGCTTACCATTTAGTCTGAATATAGGCGAAGGAAACTTGCCGGGTCTTGCGGCTGATTCGACACTGGAACATTTTTACGTACATGGGAACAGCATCGACGAGCGTCGCTACACAACGTTGTTCGTTAATACATGTCCATGATAAACAGCAATGAAGGCGACGGGGTTTTCTAATGAGCAATAATAACAATTTTAAAGGTGCTAAAAATGTCTGAAATAGATGCTTCGCAATTACTAAACATAACAGCCGCTGAATTGGACTCAGGCGACTCAATTTTGGTAGCTGATGGTCCCCGTTTGCGGTTAGCGCCGCTGGATGAGTTTTTAGCGTATAGTGAAACTACTGGTATTATAACAGGTGGTGCGGATTCTAGTACCACTTTGTTGGAGCTTACGGATACTCCAAATATGATAGGCACCCCCGGCCAAGTAGTGGCTGTCAATGCCTTGGCAACGGCTTTTGAGTTCCAGGATCCTTTGGTCATTCCGCCGCTTGATTTAAGCACCTCAACCACTAATGAGCTACTTAATTGGTTTACTTTGGATGCGCCTACTAACGGCCAAGTAGCGACTTATGATATAGCCAATAGCCGTTGGAGGGCGCTAGATTTGCCTGCGGCTTTGATACCACCTGATCAGAATTTCTTACAGCTTACGGATACGCCTATTGACTATGTAGGTGCTGCGGGCAGTGTGGCTATCGTTAATCCGGCCGAGGATGCCTTAGTTTTCGTACCGCTTCCTGGGGTGATTATTCCAGTTGATCGTGTAGTTATTCGTCACGTTGTAGCTGCTAATGGTGGCAATGGTGATCCACAAGGTGCCTTTTCGTATGAAACACAAACACTGAACGATAAGCAGCTAGATGCGGCATCAATCTGTGTTTTGGCCGCCAATAATACTTTTACGCTTGAGCCGGGCACTTACAACATCCAATTTGATACACGAGTCATGATGGAGCGTATAACAGGTGCTGGGACCGCACAACTAATATATTCCGTCCGACTGTTTAATGTTACTTCGGGCACGCAAGTATTACTCGGGACTACCGGGCGAAACTTTGATATAGGCACCCCCGGCGGCTTGGCTGCCGATGGGGCTCAATCTTCGGCTACAACCACCATTAATGGACAATTTGTCGTCCCCCCCGGTGGTGATAGTTATTCAATTCAGCGTTTTTCGAATGTAAGTACCATCAACGCGGTCGTTCAATGGGGTGGATTAGATGTGGCGGCCTTTGGTCCGTCCGAAAACTTGTACGCAACATTGGTTATGGAAAGAGTCGCTCTTTAATGCAAACAGTAAATGTGCCACTTGGTGGCTTATATGAAGAAGGGGACACATCGTTAATCCAAAAGATGTCCACGAATCTCAGTCAGTCAATTTTGGAGCTCCCAGGCGGCTTATCTCAAGTTTCTTTGAGGCGCACACCGGGCATTGAAGCATCACTGGATATCGGTTCAGGTGTTGGTAGGGGCTTCATTAAAGTGAAATCAACTGATAGCATCTATTTAGTGAATGGCAATCAATTGTTTTTCATGAATAGCTTAAACACCTTCACGTTGCTGGGCGACATAGCGGGTGCTGGTCGTTGCACATTTGCTGAAAATGGCGTAACGATGGTCATTCAACCGCCAGGATTAACCGGCTACTTTTTGGACTTAACGACACATGAATTAAATATAATTACGGATGCTACATACTTGGAAAATGCTTCTAGGTTCCCTGGTGGTATCTTATCAGTGAGTTTTGCGGATGCTAGATTTATCTATGCGTCTGCCCGAGAGTTGTTTGTGGGATCGCCTCATCCTACAACAGCCCTGGATTTAGGCAGGGCGTTTGATCCGCTCGCTTTTGAGGATGTTTTTTCGGCCAGTGATCCGCTAGTTCGTGTCATGCGCGTGAAGGATGAGCTAGTTGCTTTCAGTACCGAAAGCATCGATAAATTTAGCAACGTAGGCACAACCCCCTTCCCGTACCGCCGTGTACCCGGTGCGACCATAAACAAGGGACTGCGCAGCCGTTTCAGCGTCATTTTGATTGAAGAAACTTTCATGTGGCTTGGCAATGGCCCATTTGATAATACCGCTATTTACGCTGGTGGCTCCGGCACTGCTATTAAAATCAGTAATAAAGCGATTGACTCGGCAATACAAAGTTATTCGATTGAAGAATTATCGGCTGTTGTGGCTTATTCGTGGGGACAAGATGGCGACTTTTTTGCTGCTTGGTCATTCCCAAATGAGACATTTGTTTACAATTCGACGGCATCAAAAATGAGTGGCCAAAATATCTGGCATCGCATTGAAAGCCCCGGTAGGACTGTAAGTATCATATCAGATGTGGTCAGCAGCTTAGGAAACACGCTGGTCCAAACGACTGAGAATGGCATTTTAGGGATACTTTCAAGGTCCGCAACACAAGAATTTGGAGTGTCTATTAAGCGGGAATTTTCTACGGATTACGTTTACAATGAATCTAATGTATTTCTTATCTCGCGCGTTGAATTGGCAGCATCAAGGGGCACGGGCGTTAGCCGCAAGCTGCCTTTAGACGCCGACCCACAAGAGCGGCCAGTGATGGCCCTGACATTCAGTATTGATGGTGGAAACACTTACAAAGATGCTGGGACTGTATCTATGGGCAATTTTGAAGAATACTTAAAACGAATTCAGTTTTATCGTATCGGCCGGGTACCTTATTCGATCCTATTTAATTTTCGGAGCGATGAAATGGGTGTTGCGGATATTCAACGGCTTGATATCGATATCACCCCTGGGATTACTTAATGACTATCGAGCGGCTCATTCCGCCACGTAGGGACGATCAGTACCTGTCTGAGGATTTGCGGCTGGCTGAACGATCAGTGAGGCACCTGGAAGAAATTACGGACACCGTGAATAACATAGCGGCTATGGTTACCGCTCCGGTCCCGCCGCCGCTGATAGACGTAGAAGGTACTGAAACTTGGTTTGATGTGCCTGTCTTAATTGGCGAGCAAATAATTGTCTATACCAGCATCATCACCACTGGAGCTTATTTACAGGCTGATGTTCGCAACGATGCTACCGACAATTTAGGCATCGGATATCATCTTACTGCGCGTGCTCAATTGCCTTCAGGGGGTGTTGCGCAGACGTTGACGGAAGTGCGAGGCAACTTAAGAAACATGGTGACCACGGTGGCCATTACGATGGCTGGGCAGTGGCTCATAACGATAACAAACAACTCGGCGAATGACTTTATGTCATCAGGTCGCGCAATTATAATTTAAGGAGTAGGAAATGGATGAATTTGAAGTAGTATCGGGCATTGTTATCCTTGATGATAACTTGCTGCGGCAATCGAGCATTTTATCTGGAACGGGCGTTCCAGGTGGTGATGGAGCCGAACAAGACAATGCGGTTTTAGGTACCACGTATCAACAAGTTGATGCGGCAACTGATTCGCTACAAACGTGGCAAAAAATCAGTGTTGCTGGCAATGATAATACTGATTGGCAACAAGACGCTACTCGTGCCTATGTTGATGCTGTAGCCGCTGGCTTAAGCCAATTTAGAGCGCCCGTTGAAATCGTCGATGAAACGCTTTACGCGAATATCGCGGCCGTTGAATTAGCCATGGTAGCTGCTGATGAATTGGACGGCGTGGTGCTTGTTGCATCCGACCGCGTGCTGATCACAAATTTGACTGTAGGTGCCGAAAACGTCTATATAGTAGGCGGAATTTCAGGTGCGCTAACATTAACTGTTGACTCTCAAATGGAAGCAGATGGTGACTATTTATTAGTGAATCGAGGAACTCAGGAAGGCTGCCGGTACAACTACACGGGCACTGAATGGGTTAAGACCACAGCTAATTCGAATGCTGAAATTCAGTTTATTCGTGACTTTATTGGCAAGCCATCTGCTGGCTCGGTGTTACCTGTTTATTCAAGTAATGACATCATTACCCCTATGGGCACATCAACAAATGCCATTGGCGAATTAGATGCTGCCATAGGCACCTTGACATTCACTGAACAGAATCAGGTACTGAACTCTGCCGATGTCACGACCAACCTGGATCAACTGGATATACAACAAGGTGATGGTGTATATTCATCCACTAATGTTTTAGTTGCTGCGCAGGACTTCACGGACGCTCTTAGCGGCTTAGATACCGCCATCGGGGACCGTCTTTATACGAACAATACCTATGTAACGGATTTAGAGCCGCTATCGGCGTCTATTGAATCCATAGCAACTCAACTGGGCAATGAAGTCACTGGCACCAACGTTATATCCGTACAGCCTGTCAACGCCAACATAGATGCGCTCGATGCTGCCATAGGCGACCGCATGTACACCAGCACCATTTTAGTTGATGGCCAGACTTTAACTCAGAGTTTGGATTTGCTTGGTGTAGCAGTTGATTCGCTACTAGACAATTGCTTAGTGACCAAAACAGCCGCAGTTGTTGCTTTAACAACAATAGCATCCGTACCCGTTGCTGACATTGATATTGTGACTTGGAGGGTCTCTATCGAGGATGATACGATCCCTGGCAACGTCCAAACATTTTATGTTGATGCCACTCATAACGGCCTCGGAGCCACTGACAGAAACACTTACGGCCGCATTCGTGTTGGTCCGGTACCTGCTGGTGTCCAACGACCAGTTGTAGATATTTCTGGTGGCTTAATGCGATTACGGATGATGTCAACTAATGGCATTTCGGTATCGGTTAAACGCACAATGACGGACACTTATAGTTAATGTCTGAGGTTATTTTTGAGGATTTTTACGAAGTTCCCGGCTTGTCATTAAGTGATGATGTAGCCGTGGTCCCGTTTACTTTTGATCCGTCAATAGCGCCCGGCTTCGCCGCACCTGTCGGGAGCTTAGGGCTCCGAAATAACGCCCAAACGTATCGCAAAGAAGGAGTTGGCGACACCTCATGGGTGCTATTTGGCGCTGGCGGCGGCTCGGGTGGGTCAATAAATATCTTATTAGCTGACGGCATATCCACTTGTAGTGTGCCTATATCCTTGGGAGCCGTGCAGGTGTTATTAGCTGACGGCGTATCCACTTGCGACATACCGGTGATCTAAAATGACTAGACCAGTAAAAATAAATAATCCTCCTTGCCAATTAGCCGAATTTGTTAATGGCACGGATACGCTTGATGACAATGTAGTTGCTCAAAGCAACATTTTACAGCACGAAGGAGCGATAAATCACGGCAATATTTTAAATATCGGCACCAATTCGCATAGTGATATTGACCTTGCGCTGACTTTTGCGCTGGGGCATTTTTCGGCAGCTCCTATTCATTTTTTAGAGAATACAATACAGCATGGAAATATTTTAGGGATTGGTACAAACGATCATGCCACCATTGATGCTCATATCGCTGATCCTTTAATACATACGAACGATCATAATGATTTAATTAACAATGGCCTTTCAACAGGCCACTTGCCATTTCCTTATGCGCGGTTTTATGCTATAGAAAATTCGCCTACAACGACTACAGGTACCGCCTTTGTAACTCATCTGAATCTAGCCGCGAATATCCTCGATGCTGGCACTTACAAGCTATCATGGAGCTACGGATTCGCCTCAAATAATACTGGTAGCGACATAATTTGCCGTCTAATTGCTGTTGGAGCAGCTTCAGGTGGCCATGGAACGCCCGAAATTGTCCACTATTTAAGGTTAGAATTTAAAGATTCAGGCGGTAGCGACGCGAGAACTGGCGGGTTTAGCGGAACTGACCAGGAAAATTCCACTGGCGGTTTTATAGATGTTGAGTTAAATCCGGGGATTCAAAATTTTAATTTAGAAGTAGGTTCTTCTGGCGGTGGAACAGTCCGCACAATGTATGATGCTCGTTTGGAGTTGATTCGTGTTGCTTAATTTAAAGGATAGAAACTGATGTATAACTTAGATTTAATTATAGATACAGCCACGATTAATGCCTCGAAGCTACACCGGGAGCTCGCGGCCGCTATCAACGACTTTGATTCGGTAGTAATGACGGCTGGGAAACTCTCAATAGTCTTCTCCGAAGTGCTTGATGATGCTACGTTACAAATAGCTACTGACATTATCAACAGCCACGACATACTCGATTTGGAGTATCTAAAACAGGTTGCTTTTAAGCAGCTCGATGATGCTTATTTGGAGAAACTTGAAAAGGGATTTTTGAGTGGCTATGGGGTGACCGTGGCACTTAATTTGGAGGCCAAAGCTAATTGGGCGAATATCATTGGCGCTAAGCAATTTTTGAGTTACCCGATGTTGATACCGTCGATTGATGGCACCTCGGCGATCACTATTGACAGCGAATCGGACCTGTCGCTGCTACATGCGAGCATATTGGCGATGGGACAGTCGCGCTTAGGTGCCTTTACGCAGTCAAAAGGTCTAGTTGCTGCTGCTAGTGACCAAGGGACTTTAGATGCCATAGTGGCTGACTACGTGGGAGCAGAATAATGAACATATTAAATAAATATTCGCTACTGGCTTTGATGATAACCATCATATTTACCTCAGGTATTTTTTACTCGAAGGTGCTAGCAAATGAAGAAAAAATAGATAAAGCAGATATTGCGATATCTGAAGTTGAGGATTTAACTGTACATATAGACAAGGTTGTTATACGGCTTGAAACTAATCAAGAACATATGTTGCGCAACCTTGACGAAATAAAATCATTGATACGAGGGAGTAACTGATGGGCGATTTTTTTAAGGCATTAACAGGTAGCACGGCAAAAAACGCATCGCTTAAAGCTGGCGAGAAGATACAAGAAGCCGCTGATGCCGCGAATACAATCCAGGAAGAACAAGGGGCTATTACGGGCAGTATCTTGAATCCTTATAATGCGTCAGGTGCGGGTGCGGCCACTTTAGCCGCAGATTTAACTGGTGCCAATGGCCCAGAAGCGCAAGCAGCGGCTCAAGCAACTCAAGCCAATAGCCCCTCGCAGCAATTTGCGCAACAGCAGGGACTTTTAGGTTTGGAAAACGAATTAGCGGGGCGCGTAGGTGGCGGCACTCGGCTGGCTAGTATTTTAAAAATGAACGCTGGGCTCGCATCCCAAAATGCGCAACAGAATTTTAACAACTTGACCAATGTTCGCGATTCGGCGCAGGCAGCCGGTACTTCTTTGGCTGGTTTTGGTGAGAATAATGCCGCTGGCCGCGCCCAAACAACTGTTGGTGCCGGAGCCAATCAAGCGAATTCCATTATAGGCGCTGCGCAAAATCAGACATCTGCTCTTGGAAATCTAGTTGGAGCGGGTGGTGGTGTTTTGGGTAGCTATTTAGGCAGTTAGCCTGCTACGTAAAGTAACAATTAATTAATTTAGAGGATTTAAAGATGGCTGTATTACCACAAGTAGATTTTAGAATTGCTCCGGTTGACTTGCAAGGGGCCGTGAAAAACTTTCAGGAGTCGAAAGCGGCCGCTGAAGCGAAGGGCGTTGCGCAACAGAAAGCCGCTGGGGTTTTAGCGCAACAAGGGATTGAAAATCAATTAGCACAGGAGAAAAATAATCTTGAGAAACGTAAAGTAGCTGCTACTGAAGAGGGCGTCGCAATCAAAGGACTTGCTGAAGACCGCAATCAAGCGGGTGCTGATGCAGACGCCAAGGTGGCTTCTGAGAAACGGCTTTATCAGGACTTCGCGATAGTCACCGATCAATTAGAAGGAAAAACCATCGAGGAGCAGGATGCGGTAATGAAAAAACGAATCGCTGACAAGCTTGCGGCTAATCCAAATGCTGATGTTACACACAGTAGGGCTTATATGGATCTGAATATAGAGGGGCGTACAGAATACAACAAAAAGGTACGCGCTGTTGGGGTAAGCATGGGCGCTATTGAGCCTGATGTTCTCGTGCAGAAAACAATGCTTATGGACGGTGTGCCCACCTTAGTATCTATAAATCAACGCACGAGGGAAGTGCTTGTGGACGGGCAGGCAATGCCTAGCGCGAGTTTGGTTAATATTGATCAGAGTGGCGGAGATGTTTATGCTAAAAGCATGAACAAAACATTCGCTGCTAGAGACGACAAGTGGGTAAACATTGAAAGGGGTCCAGCTATCATGAATATTCGGAATTACGATGATGCCATCGTGGATTTGAATGCAATGATTAAAGAGGGTGGCTTTGACACAACACGTCTTGGCGAACTTCTTAATGATATTTTACCTGATCAATTCCTCACTTCAAAATTACGCGCTCTTAAGCAACGAATAGAACAAAGTGTATTTAGCTCATTGAGAGCAACCATGGGTGCTGCGTTCACCGAGAAAGAAGGGACCAGAGTGCTAAAGGCGTCTTTCGATGTAGGTTTGCCTTTAGAAGAAAACATTCGCAAAATTCAACTGTTGAATGACTTGGCAAAAAACAACTTAAAGAATCGTGATGCGCAATCAGCGTATTTTAAGAAATATGATACCATCGTCGGATATGAGTATGAGATGTCGGAAGCAGACGCTATATTGATTCAAGAACTCGGAATCAATGTGCCAGGGTATAGTCCAGAATATGTAGCAACCCCAGCCGCTACGGATGCTCCGGCAACCCCAGCAGCTACGGATGCTACGGCAACCCCAGCAGCTCCGGCCGCCCCAGCAGCTACGGAAGCTACTGGCAGTTATACAAAAACTGATGAAGATGAATTGGCCGCTTTGTACGCGGAAAGAGGTGCGCAATAATGTTATCTCCCGAAAAAGAAGCTCGCATTAAATTTTTAGAGCAAAAGAAAGCAGATTCACAGCAACTTGGAGTTGCCGCGATAGCTGAAGATGCAAGACCGACTATGGCAGTTCCAGAGCAAGTGCCAGCGCCGCAAAATCTGATCCCGCAAGCATCTGAAATGGCGAGAATGTTATCT
Organism: Oceanospirillales bacterium; assembly: GCA_003232965.1. Lineage (GTDB taxonomy): Bacteria > Pseudomonadota > Gammaproteobacteria > Xanthomonadales > SZUA-36 > SZUA-51. The sequence continues at coordinate 9,394 of QIKG01000122.1, read as the reverse complement.
CCCGAAAAAGAAGCTCGTATTAAATTTTTAGAGCAAAAGAAAGCAGCCTCAGAAGCCACAGCGCCTATTGGTCTCTTATCGGCGATTGGTAAGACCCGAACTGGTCCCTTGCCGTCGAATGAAGAGATTATTTCAGGCGCTGAAAAAGTCTTAATTGGCGTGGGGAGCGGCATGGTGCGTGGCGGGCAAGGCGTTAAGCAAGCCACTCTGGCCCTAGGCAATACCTTTGGTGCTGTCACTGACAAAGAATTGGCCGATTACACCGCTCTGTCGCTCGAAGAACGACGGTTTTTTGATCAAACAGAAGTTGGTAAATCGGTACTAGGTAGAGCTGGGCAAGTCATAGGCCAATACGGCCCTGAATTACTACTTGGTGGCGGGATCTCATTGGCGGGTAAAACTGCTCTCAAGCAGGTAATGATCTCTTCAGGTGTTGGTGGCGCTACAGGTGCTGTCCAATTTACTGATGGTGGCTCGGCTGATCGTTTGTTGAACATAGCTTCGGGTGCTGGTGCTGGGGCAGCTGCTCAAGCAGTGGTAAGTGTTGCCGGGAGAGGGCTGCGTGGGTTAAAAGACAACCTCAAATTTGAGGCTAAAAAAGATCCTATCAAATTGCTCAATGATGGCTTGGAAAGTGATCCTCTCACGGGTATCTCCGTACCAAAAAGCAACTTGGTTGACTCTAAAATCACGGGCGAAGAATACATTCGGCAAGTCGATAGCACCACAAAGGGAAGAATTTCCCGGGATAATTTGGCAGCGGCACAAAGCGCACAAATTGAACGAGTGGTCGCACAGGAAGCCAAAGGCGGCGGCGGGGCGCTAAACATCGGCAACGACATTGTTAACAGCTACTCGCAAGCTGTGGGCAACATGAAGCGCGTGCGCAATGATCGCTGGCAGAAATCCTTTGGTGAGATTGCGGAAATGACCGGCAACCAACCGATTTTTAAAACCACAAAATTGAAAGAATTTGCTGATCAGGAAATTGAGCGGCTAGGGGGTGCCTTGGAAATTGCTGGCAACCGGGCGCAACATAGGACCGTGAAGTTATTTAAGGAAAATTTACCCGATAACATGACCGCTACTCAAGCATCAGATATGTTGGTATCATTTACCGGGAGTGGCTCGCGTACAAATATTTTTGGCCAGAAAGGCACCGTCAGCCAAAGCAAAGCATTTGCCGACAATGGCAAACGCAAAGTGCTTGAGATATTGGACGACACGGCGGCTTTGGGTACCGGAGTGGTGCCAAAAGCAGCGCAAAAAATTAGGGCAACCCGACAAGATTATGCTGTAGCGAGCGACGAATTAAATCAGGTCCGTAAATCGTCGCTTGGCGCACTGATCGGGCGTAAAAGCGAAGGTGAGTTGATACCCGAAGAAATCTACGGGAGATTAACGAAATTAACGGGTACTGGTCTGACTAACGCCAAAAAAATACTAGATGAGATTAATCCGCAGATTTTCCGCAACGTCCAGGCGCAGGCAGTCGCTGATGCGCTAGCAGGGGCTCGTAGGGGAGCTAATGATATCGATCTTAAGGTATTCAATGCCGCAATCAATAAGATGGATCCACGCATGGTGAACGACGGTAAGATGCTCACAGCAACCCTCAAAGCAACCGCAAAAATTGAGAAATTGTTTGGGGATGCAACGGCGTTGAAAAGCCTGGAAGCAGCACCAGCATTTAAGCAAGGCTTTATTGATAAGGCCCGAGATTACTTTAAGTCAATTGGTAGCAACGACGCCCGCAAGGCCGCTTTTTTGGTTAATCCAGAAGCACGAAAACTAGTGCGTGCTTTTGCTGCCAATAATTCGCCAAAGGCGCTGGGGCAGCTCGTGAGCCACTTAACAGCTGAAGGCTTGCTCGATGATGGCCCGGAGAAAGAAGAAGCCACCGGCGGCCAATAGCGGCCACCGGTTGCCATTGGCCGCTAGCCGATGCGTGAAAGGATGGCCACAAGCCGTGTAGTGATGGACCTATCGAATGTTTCCAGCGACGCAATATCGGCGGCGTATTTCAACAGCTTGCCGATATCGGCCGCTAGTTTTTCGTGCGCTTTCTTGCTTTCTTTCTTATCCATGCCACCGGCAACTATTTGTTTTACGGCCGCCGATATCCGCGCTTTGGTTTTTATGTTGTTGCGATAGGTACGTTCCAGGCCAACCGTTATTTGGCCGTGGTGGTTATCGGCAACGCCGGTTAGAAACATTTCGCATTCATGCCGAATATCGCCGCCATAGTGCGCCAACACCGGCCTACCGGCGGCTATCCACGCGCTATTAATACGCTTGCCATGGCCAAGAAATTTACAAAGTGACCATGGTGAAGCCATTAAAGGCCGCCGCAAGGCTTCTTCGCGCACTTGAATTAAATCCTTGATGTGGCTATCCAAAAAGTTGACTGTTTCTAAAGGATATTTTCGTTGAATATCCGCCAAAAGGCGTGGATAGCATGTGTCGTAAATGCTTGTTGTCAAAAAGTATTCTTCTATTTCTGGTCGTTTTTTCATTATTTTTAGTTCCCGTTTTAGTTGTATTTGTACATCTATTTATCTTTGTTAATCAATAGTGTATCACTTTTTGCTACCCAGTGCCAAAATTAAGCTAAATAAAGGGTTGACAATGGACGTTAAATCCAGATAATGCGGCTATTGTTACGAGTTGATCACGGGACGTGGCTTATCTCGTAATAGACAACGACTTACACCAAGTGGCGGCAATTCAGTCGCCACTTTTTACTTGGAGATAACGAAATGAAAAGATTATTTGGAGGAAGCGATATTGGCCGCCGACATCGCCTTTGAAATAGAACGCCATGGAAGCATCGGGCTGGGCGATTATCACGAGGGCCGGGAAGTGCGGCACGAGCAATACAGGTTGTTAGAGGCAGCCATTATAGCCATCATAAACGCCTTGCCAGCCGATCGGGTGGACGACTTTGAGGCGCAATTGGCGCCCGCCAATTGCGGTAAGCTGATGCTAGGCGCTAAGGAGGTGCTGATCAGCAACCCAGAGGTAAGGCATGGGCTGGGGGGTTATACATTATTGCTTAACCGGCGATCAGGTGTTTTAAGGAGCACGAAAAAGGCCGCTACCAGCAACTGGTAGCGGCCTTTTTTTTGCCTTGGTTATTATTCCATAGATGCCGAAACAATGGCGCTTACCAACCGACCAGAAAAACTTTCGGCCATTACACCATGTACCTTATGTGCGAATGCATAGTTAAGGACTTCACCAACAACACCATACAATGGCCAATCCAAATATTCTGATTCATTTCCTATTTCCGCAACCAGTGCGGCAAATATAGGTGAATCATTGCGATGGCTATCCTGATGCATCCAAAGTTCGAAAATGGTGTCTACCAGCCGGAATAGTGCGGGGTGATCTTCTGTGATTTTCTTTGATTTAGTATTCATAATAATAATATCTCACTTTTCGTTAATGAGGCATTGGATTATCCGCCGCTCTCAATTACTTTATCGGCGGGTGCTGTGAAATCTTGAGGTTATTTTACAAAAAAAAAAAGGCCGCTACCGGGAATGGTAGCGGCCTTTTTTTGCCTTGGTTATTATACGAAAGTTATGCCGGTTTTGATAAACTTACGCACGAACCTACCGCGCGCGTCAATAACCTTTTTTTGGTCGCTAGCGGATAGATCGCTAAATGATGCGTATCCGCTAGCAAGCCACGCGGGCCGTTCGTGGAATGGCTTAAAAGCACACCGGTTGGTGGTTTTGTTGGTATGGAACTGCCATTCAACGCGGCCAACGCAACCAGTTTCTTTATCATAAAAATCCAGTGATACAGTGCCACCGTCAAATTCATATTCAAATACAGAAGTTTTAATAGACATGATAATTTCTCGCTTTCGTTAATGAGGTTTTGGGGAAGTCCCGCTGCTCTCGAATATGGTTATCGGCGCTGATTTGGAAACCTTTAGAATTAAATTGGTATGGAGGTAAAATAGCGCCTAAAGTATTCCCTGGACCGGCCGATAAATAGATGAATACTAACTAAAGAGGATCTGATCATGACTAAAAACATCAAATGGAATTCTGAAAAACTCCATGAATACGCACTTAAATTTAATACGCCAAGTGCCTTTAACAAAGCATATCCTGGTGGTGCCAAGGCGGCTCGTAGGTTGCGGATAACTGGCAGCATTTATGCGCACATGGCCGGTCAAAATACCTGGTCAGTGGATAAAATATGGCTAGTAGCTGAAAAGTATCATTCGATAGGTGCTTTTTATCGTGGTAACATTAATGCCTACCAAGCCGCTCGTGATCACAATGTAATTACTGATATACGCAATTATTATATCGATATGTGAATGTTTCTGGCCGGTGGCTAAAGTATTTTTACCACCGGCCGATAACATTTGTAGCAACAACAACACCGGAGTTACCTAATGAAAACACTAGCAACCATAGCCCTCGTCTTACAACTTACAGGCTGTTTTGACGCAAGCATCAGCGTGAGTTTTAAAACACCTACAGCCGAGTCTTGTGGCGAAACAGTGGCCACTGGGCGCAATCCCGCTCAAGAATCTCGTTATCAAGAATTGATGGCACGCAAAAATGTGTCCACTGGACTCATGCCTGAAAAAGAATCTCGTCTGCAAATTTTATTGAAAAAGAAAGAAGCATCCAAAGCTAAGTAATCACTGGAGAATGACCATGACCACATTTGACACACAATTACCTGTAGCAACTATCGACTCGGAAAATCTTATTTCAGCCGCTCTTTGGGGAAAACTACTGGATATTTTCTCAGTGAGAAATTTATCGCAATTGCCGCCCGAGAATTATACGAGCTTCTGCCGAGTAGCCGCTCAAGCTGCCACAATTAAACAATCAAGAGGGATCGGCTGAGACTATACACAATCAGGGCAAGGGTGTCTAAGCACATCCCCGTTATCTTGCTTCAGCCACAAGAGCCCGCATAAAAGGCTATTAGGCCACTGTTAAAACAGTGGCCATTTTTTTAACTAAATTAACTTAACTTAACTTAAAGGCAAACGAAATGAAATTAATCACTAAGAAAGACTCAGAAAAATTACTCGTGGCTGACATTTGGCTATCCAACACCCTATCGGACCTCATGCCCGGCGCGAGCGATGAGCACCCAGGGTTGATGAAGCCCTTTCAAAGCAGCCCAGAATCACTTTTACACATCATTAATATGCTCAACAACCGCTCGGATATGACCTGGGAGCATCTCCCAAACAGCGACGGCATTCGAATCACTAAAGGAGAATCTAAATGACTGATATAAGTCTTTTAATCCTGGGCTCAATGTTTTTATATGCACTGGCAGCATTTCAAATCGGGTTTTTGATCGCTGAAGGACGGTGTAAACGCGCAAATGAAAAACTAAAGGAGAAACGAAATGTCTGAATACGAATTTGCGGCCATGTTTTCTAAATACGTTGGATTGTTAATAGTCGCCTGTGTACCTATTTGGTATTTTGCTGAATGGGTTACTAAACGACGGCTTGCCCGCGAAGATAAAATACGAAAGGAGAATCTAAATGACTGAAGAAGAGATTAGCAGAGAATTTGCCAAGGTTGGGCGTTTTTCATCATCCTGGGAATGACTATAGTGATTATCTTTGTAATCGCATCCAGCGTTAAAAACAATCGTAATGATGCCGCCATGGTGGAATGTGTAAAAACGATACCGTGGGACGAATGTTACTCAATTGTCGTAAGGGGAAGACTAAATGGATGATGAATCAAAAGAAAGCATGTGGGGTTTTTTAATTTTTTTGGCGCTGGTGGCAATTATCATTGGGCTGTTTACATATACCTATAAAGTTAAAAGCAGCAATAAAGACGCTGCTATGGCTATATGCGTCCAAACGACACCATACATTGAATGCTACGATGTGATCAAAAGGGTTAGACCACTGGTGAGTCCAGGAGCACATCCCGGACAGCCGTTAAAATCACTTTAGCGGCTTCAACCCCCACAGATCCAAACAAGCTGCTAGGTGGTCTGGATGAGCCGCATAGCACTCTGTTCTTCTTTCACGCTCACCTAGCGCAAATTTACTACTCTCAGGTTTCTTCTTGAGCACGGAAAAAGCTAAGCTAGCCAAAGCCACACACACCAGCGCCAATGCCAAATATCCTTTAGTTTCGTCGCTGATTTTCATCCAAACACCTCCAAACCATGTAGCTCCATGCAGCTTTGATAATGAGTTAATTGGACGCCCATACAAGTCACTCGATAACTCCGATCCAGCGCATCTGGTGCCCAGAGCAGCACCAAAAACGATCCAATGATCAGCACCATTGTTATGTCTTTTCTCATAGCAAATGAGCCATTTGATGTACCCGAAGTTGTTTGGCAGTCGGCTCGGTAAGCAGCTCAAAGAAATATTCATTATCATGAATCAGCTGATAGGTTTCATCTACATTCCTAGGCAAATTAATGTAATCGATCCAATTTTTAAGCGAATCAAAACCATCCAAAATTTCTTCTTGGTCCCTCATCAGCTCTATCTCTTCTCCGTCGAGATACCATAAAATTTCTTCCCCGTTGTAATACGCCGGGCCATACTCGCGGTGATAAAGCCCCTGCTTATGCCACGCGGCGCAAACGCTGTCCACTGCGGTGTAAAGCGATGGCATGTCGTCAAAGCTATGGAGAAGCTGGCCGAGAAAAGAGTAATTATAAAAGGAGGTATTAACTTTGGTCACGAGTTCGCCATTCACCTCTTTTTGCGACTGGATTGAATATTCGTGCTCCGGCAATTTTAAGAAATCATCGAGTGTAAAAATAGCCACATCATCGTTAATCATCGTTTGTCCCTCTTAGTCAGGCGCTTATTGATGTCGTCATGATCCAGCCAAATTTCAGCACCATCTAGTAGCGACTGTATTTCTACGGGAGTTAAAAAACCCTTATAGGCAGTGTTCATCAACTTTTTTGACCACTTTTTGTAAAACGCCGTTTCGACGTTGATGCTTTGCGGCGACCCGTTAAGCTCAAGATAGACTTGGTGGCAGCACATATAACTGCCAGTTGTTGCCCAGCAGCCACCAGGGGCTAGCAGGGCCACCAAGCTTGCTGATGAGTGGCATTGGCCCGTGATCAGCGCCCGTGGTTTGTGATTTTGATTGGCGTTCATCGCCGCGACGAGCATCATTGCAATGCTAACAGCCCCACCGGGGGAATTAATGATAATCTCAATGTCGGGGCTGTTGCGTAAATTCTCACACGCCAATTCATATTTCTCGCTTTCTTCCATCCTCTCAAGTAAATACACACTACTATCCACTACTATTATTTCATCGTCAAATTCGATCATTTTTAGACTCTCATTTAGTTGTTGTTGCCGTCATATAGTCGCCGGGAATGGCTTGACAAATGGATCGCGATTCGTATAATCCCCGGGACAACCAAACCGGAGCAGCAGCAGATGAAAAGCAACTATCTCAAAAACAAGCGGTACCACTTAGTGGCGCACGACCCAGCAAACGGCGAAAGCACGTTTATCTGGCACACGACGATCACGCCCGATGAGGATGATGAATTTTACGCCCAATCGGGCCTGTCCCACGAGCAACAGCACAAATCAAGGATTGGGGCAATCGCGAAGGATATTTTAGCCGCCGACGAATACGATGATTTGCGCCTTGAAATGGCGTGGTATATGGATAAGGGCCAACGGGTTTATTTGGTGGCGGGTAAGCGGCAACCTCTGGCCGCCTTTTACAATTTAAAATTTTGCTTGGATGCGGCTCGTGCCGTGATAGTGGATTACGGCCATTGATTTGACAAAGCCCCTTTTACCCTCTATGATGTGATATAACCTTTCGTAATACTGCGACGGGTTATCTTCCCTTAAGGGGGCATATTATGAACATTAATAACGATACCGCAAACCAAGGCGCTCTCGGCTGCTTATCAGCAAAAATGGGATGCTGGGCAGTTGCCAGATAACCTGTTTTTGCTGCTGGACCCGGATATTTTAAAGCAGTTTGATTTGGGTCCACAAATCAACTTTATGCTTCAAGTTTCGCCTGATATCCACAACAGCTTAGCCTACCTAGATGTGGCCGACTTACGCACCTTAATGGCTCTTTAGCCGCAACATAAGCAAATTAAAGGCGCAACCTAGCAATTAGGTAGCGCCTTTTTTGTGCCTAAAATAAAGGCATTTTAAGGCGTTGGCCAGAAGCCCAACGGGTGCTTGGTGCGCCGGGTTGAATGCTTGATTTCCAATGGCGTCAGCGGGGCCACTTTAAATTTTATCTCCGCGATATACCGATTCAGAAACTCGCCTGGGCGCATCATGCAATCGGTGAGAAACTGGAGTTTGGATTCGGCATAGGCCAAGCCACCCCTTGATTGATGGCAGCTAAGGATGGCTCTAAAGTCGCCTTTTTGTGGGTTTAACAGCTTGCTTGATCCCTTGTAAGATCGCCAGCTTGACTCCGAGTGCGGCCGGGTTTTGCCTTTGTGGTAGCGATGGAATTGCTTTTTGCCTATGTAAAATTCGCCGGATAATTCCCGGATCACGTACACGAAGCCGAAGAATTCGTCGGGTAGGTACAGGTCGCGTTTTTTGGTAAAGAGCAACTCCCAGTGGCCGAAGTTGTTGGGCTCGGAAAATCTATGCGGCATGGTTTTATGGAGCATCGTTAATCCTCGTTAAAAACTTGTACATCCTCTATAGTCTCAAAATAGGCATAGGATAGATGACGCCTAGCCATGCCGATTGATCCTGGGCAGCATTCTGCGCAATGATCTTGGCATGTGCTGTCGGGCAGGGACAGGTCGCGGTCACACCCACTACAGCGACCATCAATGGCATCCAGCTCCGCTGTAAGGAGCACATCAACCATTTTAAGGTCGTAAATCAGGGACTTTTTAAGGGCATCGAGCACTGCGGGTATTTGGAGTCCGTCACTCGCACCTTGTTCGGTGCCGAAAGCGGCCGTGAGCTTAGCGGGAGTATTGGAGGCAACCAGCAACTGGTCCTGCTCTGGGGACATCAATCGGCGACCTTTGATTTGAGCACCTTAATTTGCTCGGCAACATCATTGAGTTGCTGACGGGATTTGCTTACGGCCAGTAATACCACGATAGTATCGTCTTTGCTGGGGACCACGGGCACCTTATTAAGCACGTTCAATAGGATCTCACCAATTTCTTTAATGGTTGCGTCTAGTCGCTCAATCTCAGCTAGGTATTCGGTTTTATTCATGCGGTCCTCGGGTAATAGTTTAACTACTTTTAGTTATGTACCGTTCGTCAGTTACGTGGGTTAGTTAATGTAACTTCTCAGCGCGACCATAAAAATAGTGTTGAATTTTATATCTGGAATAGTTTTTTTATTTTCTTTTTCTATTTTCAAATTAATTTCGCGAAT
>QIKG01000197.1 GCA_003232965.1 Oceanospirillales bacterium | reverse complement strand
CGTTTAAATATCAGGGTAAGAATTAAGTGGTTGAAAAATCTACGATCTGCCTGCCGCCTATCTGGGTTATCACAATCAGATTTTGTCGAAAGGGCAGTCGATATCTATATTGAAGAACACTGGCACGACCTACAGCCGGCGCCGGTTAAGTTTGAGGATAAATAAATGCTTGTAATCGGAAATGATGAACTGGACGAGAAGGAACCGCTCGGTGATTTCATACTATGCGATAAATGCGGAGAGCGTCACATCATTACATACGGTGATGAAGTTATGCCGGATGGAACTAAGAAGCCCAGCAAGCTACTTGCTTTTTACGACTGTGGCGGGAAGTCTTATTTGGCTGGGATTAATGGTAAAAGAATTTAATGGTTTGAATTAACCTGGGAACGGATATGTATTGTGATAAGTGTGGAATGTACTGGGAGTTGTGTAAATGTGACCCTATTGTAGAAAAGGCGGCGGCGTTAAATGACTTTTTAGGCTGCCCATTCTGCGGTGGCGAGGTAAAACTATACACTGACGGCATAACAACAATAACGTGTGCAGATTGCTGCATGACAGTTACAAATAATGAGCGGGGCATTGCAAAACTAAAAGGGCAATGGAATCATAGAGCCAATGAGGTGGAGAAATGAAAGAGGTAAATGCTTTTGGTTGCGAGTATTGCGCGATAACAAGAAATAAATATAGCGCAAGGAGGCATGAGATTGAGAAAGAGGTAGCTGATCTCAAACATGACATCGGGAAAAGCCTCAAAACCAATGCAGAGTTGTGTAGAGAATTAGCCATCAAAGACAAGATGATCTGTGAAACGACCGACATGCTTGAACGGTTTTATTTCAGCCTCACTCAGATAACACACAATTATCCGCTGGCTAAAGTTGTTAATGAACTAATCGAACAAGCCAGAGAGGTGGTGAAATGATTAAACGCTATAATTTATCGTGCATTAAGTATGGCGTATCGTGTTGCGGCTCAATGCAGGAACACGCGACTGGTGGACGCTATGTTCTATATGAAGACCACCTGAAAGCCTTGGACGGTTCATTAAAATATCAGCTTAAACTTTCTAAAACAGTAAACAGTCAAGCAAAGGATTTAGCAACCAGAGACAAGCTGATAGGTGAGATGGCTACATTACTTGAAGCCTACAACGCATTATCTTTTCCACTTTCGTATGAAAGGATAATCAAACAAGCCAGAGAGATGGAGAAATGAAAGCAAGATATTTCGGTGGCGCTGGATTAACAGAAGAGAGCAGATTATTTTACCCGAAATCTGAGGTAGATGCTGAGATAAAAAGACTGCGCGGATTGATAAGCTGGGCCAGCGGTAAATTACTTGATGCTGGGCAGGATAGAGACGCTGAGACACTGCTTGATAAACTTACTTTAGGGGATGCAAGAAAATGAATTATTATGCGAAAGCGTTAGAGATATGTAGCAAAGAACAGGACTGGAAAAGTATTGTAATTGAGATCGCAAAAAAGCACCCAAAGGCTGTTTTTGATGCTGCAAGCGTTGATAACTGGGAATATCAGGCGTGGTGCTTGGTTAAGGAGGGGAGAAAGCTTGATGCTATACGGCTTTGTAGGAGTGAAACTGGAAAGTCTTTAAGGGATGCAAAAGACTTTGTTGAGGGCATGCAATGATCAAGGTAGCAGGAGATTGATATGACATATGCAGATTATATTTACAGAAGCACTGGCGGAAGATAGACGCAGCTCTGACGAGAGTGGGCTGGTTTTGGAATGCGCGGGTTCGACTCCCGCCTCCGGCCCGTCCCGTGGTGCAATGAAGCGGTAACATAGTGCTAAGTATAAATGGGGTAGCCCCCCATGAAAGTAAAACACTAATAGCCGTTGAATTAAGGCCGCGGGGTGCTTCTGTAAATGTAATGATCAAGGTTAAAGGAGATTGATATGAGTGGTGATGAATGTAAAACAAAGATTATCCACAATGTAATAATTCAAGAAAATGGCATAGTGCGTAATCATGCAGGCCAAATAATAGCGCGTTTAGTAGATGGTATTAATTTCGATTCTGAGTATATTCAGACAAAATTAAACCATGAAGAAGCAGAATTGCAAGTATTGTGAGCTGATATGACAGACGAAAAATCAACTCAATTGAGCAGCGATAGTCTACAACTGTGCCCGTGCGGACAAACGCCTAGTGCTTTATGGGTATATCCAAGTAATACGTGTAAGTATGCTTATGTTTCTGGCGATTGTTGTGGCGAATGGAACCTGGAGTTTAGAACAGAATATAATGATCTTGATAGCGATGCCTGCATGAATTTAGCTATACATTACTGGAATCATGCTGTTAGGGGGTAATATGACATACGCAATGAGGTGGAGAAATGATTAAACGCTATAATTTATCGTGCATTAAGTATGGCGTATCGTGCTGTGGCTCAATGCAGGAGCATAAAACTGCTGGAAATTACGTTTTATACAAAGATCACAAGGAAACCCTGGCCGCCAGAGACAAGCTGATAGGTGATTTTGCTGACATTGTTGACATAATTAAGGGCTTATCTATTTTCGAGCAGCATAATGGCGCACAAAAGCATTTAACAGCATTAGTCAAACATGCAAGGGAGCTGGTGAAATGAAATCAAGATATTTCGGTGGTGCTGGATTAACAGAAGAGAGCGGATTATTTTACCCAAAATATGAGGTAGATGCTGAGATAAAAAGACTGCGCGGATTGATAAGCTGGGCCAGCGGGAAATTACTTGGTGCTGGGCAGGATAAAGACGCTGAGCTTATTTTGTTTATTGCAAGCAAAGGAGATTGATATGACTAAAGGCGAGAGGGAAATAGCAACAAATTTGATGCACTGCATACCAATAAATTGGTGTGACCCGTTGCTAACTGGCGATGACGCTGTCTTATCAAAGCACGTTGGAAAATATAATTGTCAGGATATTGAGCGTTTGCTAACGGCTGTCAGAAAGAGAATGGAAGAACAATTGGGCATCTAACGACCGCTTATCAGGAGATTGATATGTTGTATTTAGAAAACACATGGGTTAGTAGGTAAGTATAAAGCTACTATAGCACTGGCTATATACGAACCGATTTGGATTAAAAAGGTAGTTCGATTCTACCCTAACCCGCTATTTTTTAGCAGGAGATTAATATGGACATAACCAGCGAGCAAAGGCTTGATATTATTAAGGGCGTGAAATTAATCGCTGGCGCGCTAACTTTGGTAGAACTTGAGATAATAGAGGCGATTAGAGAGTACGGGAGCATAACCGAGGACGAGGAATTCATGCTGAGAATTAGTATAGACGCAGGAGATTGATATGACTGAAGATGAAATTGCAACGATCAAGTGGAAACTAGCAGAGCTTGCAGCAGCAGAACCCTACCAGATTGAATCAAATGATTATGAGATATATGGCGAAGACGACCAGGGACGGGAGGGTTATTGTACTATACAAATTAATAGTGTCGCAGCTGAGGCATCAGGATTGATTGAGTATTTGCAGCTGCGTAATCAGCAAACAGATAGTTTAAGGGATTGATATGAGCAACATACAGGGTATGGTGAAATGACCAACGAATGTAAACACGGCCAGCTAAAACGACAGTGCCCTACCTGCGAGCTTGAGGAAGAAATGGCGGATCTAAAACATGATATTGGGAAAGGCCTCAAAACCAATGCAGAGTTGTGTAGAGAAATACTCGTCTACAGAGAGCTGCTTCTTAAAATGCTTACCTAACTGACAGAAGTCACTGAATGCGGCTTATTTGAAAATAAAAAAGTGTCGGACGTATACACAAGAAGAAATACAGGAAATGAACAAATGACAGCAAAAAGCCAAAAGGGTGGATTGATTTTAGCAAAAAATACTAGACTTAAAAAAAGACTTCTGGTGTTTGCAGGGAACTATAGGCAGTACATCGACTTTCTGAATGCAAATAACTTGCAACAAGAGAGAACATACTATATTCGTGGCGAAGAGCACTATCTGTGGTTTAAAGATTGTTACTATATCATGATTGGGACATATTTCGATAAGCAACTTTACCGCAGCAACCATTTTTTATCGTATGCAGCAACGCATGGGTTTGAACATATATCTGGCTTCGATAACAACGGAGAGCCGCGCACATGACAGCAAAAAGCCAACCAGGCAAATGTTGCGCTGATCGGCTTAATGGTGTAACTTTGTCGGTGCTAACCAGACATATGCAAGCAATTATCCTTCCATATGTCCTTTGTGTCAAGCAGTTGCCTATTTTTTGTGCAACATTTGCCTATTTTTTAGGCAACATGACACCGACAGGGCATGTTTTTCCCAGTAGCACAACAAAACCACGATATGTGGCAGACATAAATACCGCTAAGGCATGTCGTGAATCAAGTGTAGTACTTGGGAAACGGCAAACTACACAGGGTGCTTGTGCTACTGGCAATCAGAACCCGCAAGAGCCATACCACAGGCTTAATCTGATTACTCATATCGAAGGTAACCGAATATGAGCCTGAATCGACGCAACTCGTCTGAAAGGAACAAGGCACAGGCTAATAGTATTTGTTTACTAAAGGCTTGTGTGCCTGAAACTTCAACAATCTGAACTGAAGGAACAAAGTATGGAACTAGTTAAATATGACATGGCCAGAAAAGCAATAATCGAGGCTTCTAATGTAGATGAAGTTAAGCAGATTATGGATAAATCCGAAGCCATGAGAGTTTATGCGAGGCAGGCTAAGGATTTTGAGATGTTAAATAGGGCTTCAGAAATAAGAATACGTGCGGAACGTAGGCTTGGTGAAATGCTAAAGGCTCAGAAAGAAGCCGGGTTGATGGCAAAGCCGTCCGGCAGCAACCAATATGAGGACAGGTCGCAGGGTGACACCGATCCACTAACCCTTGCAGACATGGGCATCTCTAAATCAATGTCTAGTCGCGCACAGGCTACAGCTTCAATACCGGAGTTAGAGTTCGAGACCATAGTCTCAGAACACCACAATAGCCAGAAAGAATTAACAAGCAACACTGTTAGAAAGCTGGCAATCGCTTCTAAGTGTGCGGAGATAAATGAGTTTTCTACGGCCTTGCCTGAAGGGAAATATCAAGTCATTTATGCAGATCCTCCATGGAGGTACGAACACGTAAAAACCACCAGCAGAGCGGTCGAGAATCAATATCCGACAATGGAGTTAGATGATATATGTGATTTGCCTGTGAGCGATTTAGCCGCAGACGATAGCGTACTTTACTTGTGGGCAACCAGCCCGAAACTTGCCGAATCAATGAGAGTTATTGAAGACTGGGGGTTTATATACAGAACTTGCGCTATATGGGATAAGAAAAAAATAGGCATGGGATATTATTTTAGGCAGCAGCATGAATTGTTATTAGTTGCTGCAAAAGGGAAACTGCCAACCCCGTCCCCGTCAGACAGGAAGCCATCAGTGTTTTCCTTTAAGCGAGGTGAGCACAGCGCAAAACCTGTTGAAGTAATAGAAATGCTTAATTCAATGTACCCAGATCGCTCTAAGATTGAACTGTTTTGCCGTAACTCACAGCCAGGGTGGAACGCATGGGGGAATCAAAGTGGTTTATAATTATGACAAAGATGTAGCGCAAGCCGAGATAAGCCCTATCAGGGACATCATATTTCAGAAGTTTCCCCCTCGTGAATACAAGATAAGGCTGGCTAATTTTGAAGAGGATTATTACAAAGGGGTAGATTTCTGGTGTGGAGCTATAGGCGTGCAAGTAAAACAGAGGCGGACATATTATAAATATGATGTGTGCCTTGAGCATCACCACGAATATGAAGATGGAGCAATAGTTAAGGGTTGGGCGCACAAGGAAACGGAAGCCTTTTGGCTGTACTATTATTGGGATAAGTGTTTTAAGCATACAAAAGACACTATCGCATTGGTAATGCAAATGCCAAACCTGCTTTGTGTTGTAAAGAATAACGCTGAAAACTGGGGTGAACCAATAAAGAATAATGAGCCAACCATCAGGAACGGAAAGTCTTATTACACGTACAACCACATGATCCAAGTGCAAACACTAAGAGATCTTGGGGTGTATATAGCGCATTTATCTATTCCTGCAAACTAAGGGTAAAACATGACATACGAAGAGCTAACAGCAAAAAGACATCAGCTACAAATACAAATAGCTGGCATAGACAAGCAGCTTATTCTCATTGGCGGCGATCCTGCAAGACAGATCCTATCCTTTCTCAACGAGAAGACAGGAAAAAAATACTCTGACGACGATATGACTACTGCAAAACTGATTTATTCTGGTGTCAAACGATTAAACAGCAAATCAAAAGAACCAAATCTTAAAACGTGGGCCAGTGATATCAGGAAAATGCGCCAGCTTGATGACAGGGGTACGGATGAAATTAGAAGTGTCTTTGCATGGGCGAATGATGATAGTTTCTGGCAGGCAAATATTCTTAGCCCTGCGAAACTCAGGAAACAATACGATCAACTTGTAATAAAAATGAGGTCAAACGGTAATGGAAATAGACAAACTGAAGCAGAAAGGTGTCTCCAAGAGCAGGCAAGAGAAGCGTTTAAGTAAACGGCAGGTAGCGACAATATTCTGGACACTTAGATCAATCTACGGTAAGAGATTTATGTCAGCGTTTGGCACAAAAGAAGAACTTGAGTCTGCGCAGGGTGTGTGGGCGAAATATTGCTGGTTCCTTACTGACGAACAAATTGAACATGGATTAGAGAAGGGCATAAGAATATCTGACTGGAATCCGAATGTCCCTGAATTTATCAGGAGTGCGCTTGATCTGCCTGACGTAAATCAAGTTATAAACAGGGTAATATCAGATAAATGCACAGACCCTGTTAGTTACGAAATAAGAAAGTCAATCGGAACTTGGGATATAGGCCACCAGCCGCAACGGGTTATCGAAACCAGGATAAGAGGAATGTATGACGATTGCTACATTCAGTCACTTGAGGCAATAAAGAATGTGCAATAAATGTGTATTGGCACTACAGAAATATTATCCAGGTCTAACTGAAGGAGAGCAGTGGGAAGTCCTGATGAATGCGACTGCATTTCCGTTCGGTAGTTCATCTTTAATAGAGCGGCAACTGAAAGAGGTTCGCGAAGCTACAGATGGTTCTTTCGGCCAAGCGATTGGATATGCAGACAGGCAGCTTGATGCAGCGTACAAAAAGTATAAACAAGCAAATAAAGGAGAAGGGCAATGAGTGAGTGGAAACCAATAGATACAGCGCCAAAAGATGGTTCGCATATGCTGCTATATAGGCCTGAATCTCAGTTTGTTGGATATTACGGCGGGGCCAACTCAGGGTGGAGAATAGATGCGCCTGGGTTGCCTGCTATGTTTCCGTTGCCAACTCACTGGATGCCGCTCCAGGATCTGCCAATAACTATTCAGGAGAATTGCTGTGATGGATGAGGAAGATTTAATAAGCAAGCTAGAGGTAGAGTGTAAGAACGGGCTTAGGGTGTTTTGCAGGAAGCACAATTTAAATGCAGGGAATGTTAGCAAGATAATCAATAAAAAAAGGAACATGATCGATTCAGTTGCCTCTGCACTTGGCTATAAAAAAAGGATAATATATGAGAGAAAGCAGGCCAATAAAGGGCAGAATAATGAGTGAGTGGATAAGTACAGATGACCGGTTGCCGGAAATAAACAGAAGTGTACTGCTTTTGATTATCTATCAGAAATTTGATGAAGGAACCAACGTTGAATCAGAGGAGATATGCGTTGGAGGAAGAGTTGGTGACGGTGACGATTGGTTTATCGGTAACACAAGGATAATGTGGGACTATGGCTACAACCTCCAATTTACAAGTGATGATGTTACTCATTGGATGCCGCTGCCGGATCTGCCAAAGTGAAACAGGATATTTATAATGCGCTGCCCAGATTGTAATAGCACATTCAGAGGCAAGATTTGCGCATGCGGGTATTCGCCGAATAAGGTAAGCAAGCGCGAAGAGATGATACGCTGCAACCGCTGTTCCGCCATGACACGAAGCAAATACCTGAAACGATATGGTAGTGAAGAGATCTGTGGCAACTGCCTTGAAATCGCCTCTATACCGCTTGACGAGATAGAATACTACAAGGGACTGGCGAACAAATACGGATTTAAGCTATATCATATCAAGACACATTTACGTGCAGCTAATTTCCAGAACAAGGATATCGGGAGTTATCTGGCTGAAATGCCGAGAACACATGAGGCGTACACTGATTATTTTAAGGGTACGGGGAACGAAGAACTGGCGAGGAGCATGGTTAAATGAATGTAGTGTCAACTAGCTATGGTAATGATTCAATTGCTATGATTCGATGGTGCTATGAAAATGATATAGATGCTACCTGCGTATACATCGAAACTGGGTGGGCGGCTGAGACGTGGACTAAACGTGTAAACGACTGTGAAGAATACGCAACGTCATTAGGCTTTGAAGTTCTCACTATTCGCCCTGAAATTAAGTTTAAGCAGTTAATGATAGACAAAAAAGGGTTTCCAAACCAGCGGTTTCAGTGGTGTTCAGGGCTATTGAAGGGAATACCGTTTCTGAATTGGATAGATGATATTGACCCTGATTGTGATGCTGTTGTGATGGTTGGAAAACGCAGAGTTGAAAGCAAAGAGAGGAAGAATACCCAGCCAGTGACAATATCTGACTATCACGGATGCAGGCTTTTAGTCCACCCATTATTCAATTATACAGACGAAGACAGGGATGAATTGATAAGCAGGACGCCGTTTGGCGTTTTGCCACACAGAAGCCTTGAATGTTCGCCTTGTGTTAATGCGAGTTCAGGTGATTTTAAGATATTATCAGTTAAAGATATTGCAAAGGTTGA
The DNA here is from genome assembly GCA_003232965.1 of Oceanospirillales bacterium. Classification (GTDB taxonomy): domain Bacteria; phylum Pseudomonadota; class Gammaproteobacteria; order Xanthomonadales; family SZUA-36; genus SZUA-51. The sequence goes on along the minus strand of QIKG01000197.1, from coordinate 17,142 downwards.
AGCACTTGAAGCAGAGGTGAAAAAGACAATGTTCAGGCCAAAACGCCACAACGGCGCAAAAGGGATTAGACAGGTGGTTGAATGGGCAAAATATGGACACGGAAAGTATAATCCAGATCAGGATGATCTGTTTGATGTTGGATGCGGGTCTCCATTTGGATGCGGGTTATAGTTGAAGGAGTATGGTTAAATGAATATAACAGGAAGAGGAAACCGAAATGATTAGTATCTGGAAATTTAATTTACAAACAATTGACAAGCAGGAAGTGCAAATGCCAGTTGGTGCTGAGATACTTACTGTGCAGATACAAAATGGTGAGCCTTGTTTATGGGCGAGAATTGACACAGAGCAGCTTACTGAGGCCAGACAAATAGCGATACATGGCACTGGTCACGTACTGCCGGACACGACAAGAAAATATATTGGCACTTATCAAATGGCTAATGCCACACTGATATTTCATGTGTTTGAGAGTTTATAACTATATACATACAGGTTCTAAAATGAAACTCACATCAAACATAGACGGCGTCCATTTTTCTGTGTCGCACAACGCCTGGTTCGCTAAAACGCCGGGCAAAAAAGTTATATATCGAGGCAGTGATCAGAAAGAGGCAGAGCGATTGAGGCTTGAGTATGACGCTCAAGATAAACGCCAGCCGCAGGCAAAGCCGAGGAAAAATAGCCAGCTTTTCAGAAGCATGATAAATGCCGACTGGCCGATAACGACATGCAGTTTTGAGGGATGCGATTTTCGGTAGTATCCGCTTTGTGCATTTGTTAGCTATTTTATAGGATAACGATATGAAAGAAAAAATTGAATTAAGAGCTGTTTCTGCGCCTTGGCATCATGGTGTTGAGTTACTTGTTCGTCAGGGCAATAGCTATGGCACAAATATTATATTAGACCCTATTAAGAAAGGGGCTGTAGCTGAGCCAACAATGCGAATTGATATGGATGCAGCGCAATCTTTAATGGATGATCTGTGGAACGCAGGGTTGCGACCGACCGAGGGCGCTGGCAGTGCTGGTTCATTACGCGCTACAGAAAATCATTTAAGTGATATGCGAAAAATTGCATTTAAGAAGCTGAGCATTGATAGCTAACGCCATAATCAGCGGCGCGGTTTTACGTCCGATGGATTTACTGGTTAGGCAGCCAATACAAAACTAGGAGGCTTGAGATGGGGTTGACATGCGGATGTGATTCAGACTGGTATCCAGATCCGGGTGACTGGTACTGGAATGGTAAAGTTGATGATTATAAACCACTACCATTTAAACGCCGTAAAAGATGCTGCTCTTGTAAAAAGCTGATGGATGTTGGTTCGTTGGCAGTTGAACATAACAGGATTAAAGTTCCTGAAAATGATATAGAAGTTAATATTTACGGCGAGGATGGAGAAATGCCTATCTCATCAGATTGGATGTGCGAATCGTGCGGTGATATTTTTTTCTCATTAGAAGAATTAGGATACTGCGTTGCACCCAGAGAGGATATGCGGGAGCTGGCAAAAGAATATGCTAGTGAGCATGATGCCTAACGACTTAGCTCAGTTGCGCGAAAGAAGCGCAGCGTATTGAGCGTCAACTGGAGCGCCTTGTTAGGCGCAGGAGATTACCGATGACAGATAATGTAGTGACTTGTGTTTATTGTGGCCATGAATATCCAGATGGTACACCAACAGCAAAACATGAGCTTTTAACGGAGCACATAAAGATTTGCGAAAAGCACCCTATGCGGGCAGCCGAGCAAAAAATAGCTAAATTGCGCTCAGCACTAGTCGGTTTGATTGGTGCTGAATCGACAGAAGAACTTGATGCAATGGAGGCCGTATTGCGAAGTACGCCTTCCCCTGAGTCTGACAAGATTGCGGCGATTAACGCAATAGATGCTCTGAGGTTAAGCGCCTAACGTCGCAATTAACCGGAAGGAGCGTCTTTTGCGCCGTCCGCGTTAAATTGCCTTGTTAGGCGGGAGATTATGAGATGTTTACAGACCATGATTTAAGGATAATGCAATTAAAGGAAGAAAATAAGGCGCTCAAAATTGAACTGGCTGGAAAGGATGCGGTTATAAAGGAGCTAGAGAAAGATGTCGCATTTTACAAGAGATACCAGACAAGAGACTGGAAAGACCAAATGATACAAGACCAGGGGTTAGATGATGAAACGGTTTAAAATACAGAGAAACAGAACAACTAAGCTATTTGCATTAGAAGTGGAAGAAGACCAGATTGGCGGGCTGATGGTTGCCAGCATTACTATTTTTGGCCGGTCTTTTGTGTGGCTTGGTACTGCCGCCTAACGACCAGCATCACGGGCTTACGGATTTATACCACAAAACTTGGAGAAATAATTAACATGAGCGGAACCACAGAAATAGAATCAAGTGCTGAATCAGCAAGTCCGGTGGATGCGCTTGTTATGTGTGAGCAACGCATACATAACTTGGAGGTTGCACTTGCTGCGCTGAGTACTTTATTGCATGACACATTGCCACCATCTTATGCTGACGATATTAACCTGATGATGAATGATTTTTTTAACGGCTCTGAATCTTTAGGCGCTTTTAAGGACAGGATGTTTTTTACAAGCAACGACAAGACGAGAACATTAAACACATAACAGCCATATAGACAGAATCTACAGTTTAATATAAGTGCAGAATAATTGAGGTGATAGAATGAACAAATGTAGTATAGTACTGGTTGTGGCATTGTTATCTTTTATTTTTTACAAATATACTTGTATTTGATGCTTATGAGTTTGACAATATGACGCAGGCAAAACAGGCATTGGCAGAAGCTAGGTATTATAGGTTATTTGAAAATGCGCAAATCGTTGAAGATTTCCTTTGAAATATAACGATAAAAGTAAGCGGTAGGAACGAGCGCAGCGTATTGGCGGTCAATGTTAAATGACTTGTTATATTACGTTAATTTAGGAGGATAGTATGGGCGACATGGGTGATTTATATAATGAAATGAAAAAAGAAGGTCAAAAGCGCAGAGCCAATAACCGTGAAAAAAGTTCAGATTGGTTAGTGAATGAAGAAATACCATTTAAATCTAAAAATATGGGAGCGCACTTAATCGTTGAAGGATTTGAGTGTTACATTGATTTTTGGCCAGGAACGGGAAGGTGGATAAGCAGAAATGGAAAGCGTGGATTCGGAGTGAAAAACCTTATTAGACATATCAAGAAAGGAATATAACGCCAGCATAATCGGTGCGGGTTTTGCATCCGCTTTATGCACTTGTTAGCTGAATTTAATATAGGAGATTTTAACGTGAGCAATAAATATAAACATGGCGATAGAGTGCCAGATAGCATATTGGCAAGCAGGCTTGATGCACTTTCAGATGCGGTTACAAAAGGGAAAGGCGCTATAAATCGTGAATTTACAATGCGTGTACCAGCAGAATTAGATCATGATGCTGATTTAGTTTTGTCGCAGGCAGCAGAAAGATTACGCGAGTTTGGACAAGCGTTTATGACTGACAAGCAATCTGCTGAATTTGCAGACACTGAATACGATGTTGGCAACTGACAGCTAACGCCAAACATGGCAAGAAATTCCAGAACAGGATAACCCAGCAATAATGAAATGCCAATAAGACCAGAAAACAAGAACAGATACCCGGCAGACTGGAAACTAAGGAGTCGGTTCGTGAGGTTCTACCGCGCTAAAAACAAATGTGAATGGTGTGGGGCAGAGAACTATCAGCCCCACCCAATAACAGGGAGCAGGGTGGTTTTAACAACCGCTCATGTGTATGACCACAATCCAGAAAACGCCAGTTTGTTAAACCTTGCCGCTCTTTGTCAGCGATGTCATCTAAACCATGATCGAGTAATTCATCAAACAAACAGACAGCGCAATAAAGACGCTACAAGTGGTCAAGGAAATTTATTTGATTCGTCGACATATTTTAGGCTGCGGAGATGAGGGCACAAACTTTCATAATCACCGAGAAAACCTATCCGCTGGCTCTCACCGCACTGTCACACATGAGACAGGATGGTAGCGTACAAGTAACTTTCCACAATGCCACAGACGTACGCAAACAGGCTCAAAACGCATTAATGTGGGCCGGGTGGCTACCTGAACTATCACGGCAGACCGGGTACACAGAAACTGAGCTCCACGAAAGGTTTAAAAAAACCTATATGCTGAGAATCTATCTTGCATCACAGGAAAATGCACGGCAGATGGAATGGGTAAGGCTTTACGATCTAATCAAAGAGGACGGGACTAAACTGATGATCGACAGGGCGCTGGATACAATCTCGACAACCTGGGCCACCGTTTCACAATTTGCGAAGTACCTGGGTGACATCGAAAAGTTCTGCCAGTCTAAAGGATTGCAGCTACCAGCCGATCCTAACTACGTAAAAGCAATGGCGCGTTAAGCGATGAAAACAACTAACGGGGGAATAAAATGGCAGTAAAAGCATTGTTGGTTAGCAGGATACTCGAGAGAGACGAGAAAATTAATAGATTACTACTGGTGCTTGACCAAATAGCAAAATTGACTAAAACGGGGATTGCATCAAGGAGCGCCAGAGCAGCGGCAGAGTTCGAGAGGTCGTTACCAGATGCCTACATGTGGAGCAAAAAATAAATGACAACAATAGCATACGACGGTAAGACTTTGGCCGGTGATAGCCAGTATTCCGGTGATTACAAATATTATGGGCGGGGTAAAATGTTTAAGCTTGGACCAGTCTTAGTTGGTTGCGCCGGAAACAGCGAAGACGTTGCAGCATTCCACGACTGGTACTTAGTCGCTGGAGACAAAAAACCAGAAATAAATGCGCTATCTGTGCTAATTGTCGAGGATGGGGCAGCATATAAAATGGAAGAAAAGCTGGTGCGGTTTGAGTTAAAAATCCCCTGCGCGATAGGATCTGGCGCACAGTTTGCAATGGGTGCGATGCTGGCAGGCAAAACAGCTAAAGAGGCCGTAGAGATAGCTGCACAGCTTGATACTGGTACGGGTGGCGAGGTAATCACACTTACATTGAGCGATGAAAACAACTAAGCTTAGTAAGCGAAGAACTTGCAAAGTTTGTAAAAAAAAGTATAGACCAAAATACAACACTATCCAGGCGACGTGCAATAATTTCAAATGCGCCCTTGAGTTGGCCCAGTCAAAGCGGAAGAATAAGGAAAAGAAGGAATTCAGGGCCGAGACCGTGCGCAGGAGAGCGGCAGCAAAAACACGTTCCGACTGGCTCAGGGACGCCCAGACAGCATTTAATACCTATATTAGGGCGCGCGATAGGGGTCTGAACTGTATTTCGTGTGATAAGCCTGATAATGGTGCCCACCAGCGCCACGCGTCACACTACCGCAGTATTGGTGCATGTTCAGCACTAAGATTTAACACAAAGAACGTATTTGCAAGTTGCCAGCAATGTAATACCTCGAAAAGCGGAAATATCCTTGAATACAGAATTAGGTTAGTAGCAAGGTATGGAAAAAAGATGGTTGAATGGCTTGAATCTCAGAATAAGATAGTTAGATACGACATTGAATATCTCAAAAGATTAAAGCGTGTCTTTAATAAAAAAGCGCGAATGTTGAATAAGCGCAATTATCCGTAGTTTATTTGTGCGTAGCACACTAAACAACATAAAAGTATTGACTTTAATAGTTAATTGAGCTAGTCTCTAATTAATCTAACGTGGGTATAAAAGGCAAGCCATGAACTATATACAAGTATTGATCCCAATTAGTGTACCTGTTGGGCTATATTGTTCTGATAGGGACGGTAAATGTAGGCAGTTAGGCGTGGCTCCTAACGGTGAGGTTTTTTGCGACATTGGGTTCCACCTGGAATCTAAAAAAGGGGAAACAATCCTGACTGAGTTATTTGTCAAAAGGCCAAAAGAATGTCTGGAGCTGCAAAGAAAAGGGACATAAAAACAGATACTGAGTATCCTGAAAAAATGACTAGTGAATACTGGGTTTACAACATAGATTAGCGGAGGGTTAAAAATGAGTTCAGAATATGATGCAGAATACGGAATTGGGTATCAAGTCGGTGTTACTGAGGAAAGGGAAGAGAAAATAGATGATGTTCTTGCGTATTGGCTTGATCGAAACACAAATGAAGAGGTTGAGGCAATTCTCACGGGTGATGGGCGTATCGGAGAAGATTTTACTTTTCTGGTAATAAAAGACCCTTTCAAGCAAGGACTTGATCTATCAGAGCAAAAGAAAGTATTGGACAGTGAAATAAAAAGGCTGGAATTAACCGTTTTAAGTGAGTTCGGTCTTTTTGGCGGAATAAATATTTCCTAACTTAATTAAGAAGTGGTAAAGACATGAAAGTAGAATATGAAGATTTGACCATAGAACAGGCTAAATCGGCATTATGTTCAGGAGAGAAGGTTCAAACCCGTTATAAAGCAGGTATTTGGGGTACGCTTTCTCACTCACAGGATGTTAGCGATACTTGCGAATACCGAAGAGTTATTGAGCTGAAAGATGAGTTCAATCCAGCGGTGGGCGAAGAGGTTTATCGGTGGGATGCTCCGCGACATGAAATGGAATGTAAAGGTATATTTCTTGCAGAGTTTAACGATAGATACTGGGTCATTGATGAGGGGTTTAGCCACGCTGATTCATGGGACAACATAGCCCCAGTCGAGAAAGAAAAAAAACCACTGACAGATATTGAGAAAGCAATCGAAGAGCTTGAGAAAGCAACAGAAGAGATTGAAAGAACTTCAGGTCACCGTATAGGGTACATAATGGACAGAATATATGTAGCCATTGAACACCTAAAGAGGGCAGAAAACGAATGAGCCGCCCAACATTAAAAGCCAGCGAGAAGCGCAAGGCTATCACGATTAAACTGCCCCTTTGGCTGACAAAGATATTAAAAATCATGAATGGATCACAGAGCCGGATTATCGAGGAGGCGCTGATCAGCCATTTTAAACTGGCAGAGAAGAAAACTACAAAGACAGATAACGACCTGTGATTCTTGAATGAAAGGAATATACCCCTGCAATCAGCAAACAATGGAGTTGGCCAGAGAATCCCTGCCATTTGCAATGAACGCCAAGAGAATAAACAGGATTGAAAAGCTATGTGGCAGAACAGGAGGTAGAAAGTTTATCTGGTTCGTGAAGCGTGTAACTAGCTGTCAGAACAGAAACCATATATATCATCAGTACATGAAATGATCGACGCATAACCGGCAAGCCTATGCTGTTAGCTGCGTTTGTTTTATATATAGCCTGCTTTAGACAAGTATTCTCTACTCATTAGCTTGTCATAGTCTCCCAGATCTATATCATCTTCATCCTGCCCTTGAAGCTCGATACACTTAACTCCACCGCCTGGGTTGATTCCCAATCCGTGTAATTCATCAATCGCTGTAGCAAAACCGAAAGACCTTGTTACGATTACGCCTAAAAACTGGCTACCTTTGGGTAAGCTAGGGTCACAGAACGACAGCCATAGGCACTTCTTTTTGCCTTCTGCTCTCTCTGTACGCCTTGCTTCTGCTAGTTTATTTATACTTTCAAATATATCCATCGAAACTTTCCTCTAGTTGTACTAGCTTTAATAAATTATGTTGTGGTTGCTTTTTCATGTTCTGTAAACCTATGCTATACTCACAGTTCAAACTCCATTTTATCCTTAACCCGGCCAGGCTCCTCCTTCATTTTACCTGAGCCGGGACCTTTTTTCACAGCCCGAGATCATCAAGGACAGAGATAAAGTCAGCCAGTGTTGCACGATCGATCTTATAGAGCAGCGCACGGCCAACAGCAGAGTTATCAACAGCAAGTACCCGGGACTCAATATCTAAGATATCAGATCCTTTAACTTTGCTGACATCACGATATGCCAGTTTCAATAGCCGTTTTTCTGTATCAGTAACAGAAAACCCGCTATAATCACATATCAGTAGGTACCGGCCAATTGCTTGATTGAGCCTTCCGGACGACGAGCCAAGATTGTTTTTAAGCAAGGCCTGGATTGGTTTATTGCAGTAAATTGTGATTTTATTTTTCATAGCGCAACAGACCCGTAACGGTATAGTCTTTGCGGCACGGTTTAAATTCATCAAAGTATAGAGTGCAGAATTTAGCCCACGCTTGTTTGCTGCTTTTCGCTGTTATTGTTGTGCTGTTTTCTATATATTTACAGGCTATTGTATATCTATTAAATGTCATAATATTCACCTATCAGTTATGCCGCTCATAGCGGGGCGTGGTATAATGATTATTGATTGCTGAGAGCCTCTAAGGTGTCAGCATCAGGCCACGATGGTATGTAACCGATGTCTGTCTTCTGTTTAATGTCGATTAAAATGCAGTTATCCCAGGTGATTAAAAACTCACCTTCATGGGTTGAGATAGCCAGAGTTTGAATGCCGTTTGGCTTGCCGATAAGGCACCCAGTCAGATACCCGCACGCTGCTGATACCCTTCGTAAATGTGTTATTACCTTCTGAGGTGTATCTGTGGCATAGAAATCAGCTTCGCCTTGTCCCCCTATGACTACGACTGACTTACCGTCTCTCTGGTGTTCATAGAGGCGCATAACCGCATTACCCGGCACCCAGTTAGCATAGTCATAGCCGCCGTGGTCGTTATTGGTTAGACACTGGTCACATTTTTCATGCGTGCAAGCATATACACACGTCTTGCACGTTACTGGCGCAGTTTCATCAATCTGGTTTAGTAGCCAGTGTATATTTGTTTCCGGTAAAGTTTTCATGTCATTTACTCCTATTGGTACTCACATTTAGCCGCAGCGTAACCGGCCATATAAAACCAGAAAGCGGCGTTTACTTCGCCGTTAGCGTAAAAAGTCGAAGAATTAAAGTCGTCTTTGGTAAAATCGCTAGACATATAGCCAAAAAAACAATCTTTTACCCCTTTTTCAAAGCCTTTTTGTACTTCGTAAAATTCTTTGGTTCCACGTTGCATTTCATTTACTCCAATTTAATGCCAGATAACCACACTCAGCACTGACAGCACGATAGATGCAAACATCAGGGCCAGGGTGATTATTCCAACATTGTTGATTAGTGTTTTCATTGCGTTTAACTATAAAAGCCCTCTTTCGCTCATGGATACTGGCTCACCTTCACCGACAATGAAATGGTCAATGATTCTTACATCGATCAGGCCCAGCGCATCTTTAAGCCTACGGGTCAATGCAATATCTGCTTGAGACGGCTCGCCGACCCCTGATGGGTGATTATGTGTTAAGATAACGGCTGCTGAATTGTTTGCCAGTGCGCGCTTAACAACTTCACGCGGGTGAACGCTTGCACCATCTATGGTGCCGTAGAATAGAATCTCGAAAGATTGCACTCTATGACGGTTATCCATAAAGATAATACCGAAAACCTCACTTTCATGATGTGATAGAATGGCTTTCAGATAGTCTCTAACGTGTTCAGGCGATGTTAGCGGCTGGCCTTCTCTGACAAAGTAGTCTTCAGCATTATCTTTTAGCACTGTAGCAAGCTCTGAAGTGGTAAATATACCATTGATCCGGAGCGTGCCTTTTTCTGTTTTGGTGATCATCTCAATGCCCTCTTTGTTGATAAGCGCTTCCATTGCTCACCTTGTTTCACCCGCGCAGGGTGATTTCATTGCCACACACAACAATTTCTGAGTTATCACAGAAATGCCATGTGGTACTTCCTTCCCCGAAGTCCTGCTCTGATTCAATCCCCGCCTTGTCAAGTGTAGTCATTATGTAGTTAGCATCTGTATTATCTAAAATAAACTTCATTGCTTTAGTCATTTTTTTGTCCTCTTTGGTTAATCACAATTGATATAATCAGTCGCCAGATCCACCGCCGCATCCGCCGAGATGCCGGTACGTTTTTGTATTTCACGCGCCTGTGATACAAGCTCTACCCACTGATCCTCGTCGTCGGTATAGTCCCACGCTAGTTTTTCGATCTCTTTGTTCATTTTACTTGCCCTCTTTGGTTAATAACCTAACCAGTATGCCAGGCGCTTCGCCGGTATTGGTTCAGTAACATCAACATCTTGCAAAAAATACTTCGCATCGACTCCCTCATGTTCACAAAGCTTTTTCACCTCATCAATAGTTAAATATGTAATCTCGCCATTTTCGCTGTTAGTCATTTTCTTTTCCTATCGGTTAACATCAATTGCCTATAACTAATAATAACGCCAAAGGTATGACATATCAATGTGTATCGGACGAGTGGTATGTTTTCTATGACAAGTGGTGTAAAATTACCGATGCGTGGTTGTCTATGCTATAATGACAAAAGTACATGATAAATAAACACGGTTTAGAATCATGATGAAGACACAAAATCTGAATAATATCTACGCGACTGCCTCACGCACAGTCATATCCACACTGCCAATCACTAGAGATGGGATTTTCTATGCCTTAGACTCTCTCAGGGCAATCCTAAGCGATTTAAATCACCACCCCCTTACCCAACTACCAGCAAAAGCCAGGTGAGGCTATAATGATTACTAAAAAAAGAGATGGGTATTATCTAAAAGCTAAATCTACAGGGAAGAATCTCGGCGGGCCATACAAAACAAAAGCCATGGCATTAAGACGTGAAAGGCAAGTAAAAATGTTTAAACACATGAGCAGGAAAAAGTGAAAAGACGCGCATTCATCGAGCTGTTAGGTCTTGGGGCTGTTGCTCCGGCCGCTCTCGCTAAAGAAACCGAAAAGCACAGAGATAAAGTCAGTGCAGAACTGCTAAGATCAAAAAAACTGACATCACTTTTCCAGGAAAACCCGAAAAATACGCGGGCGCTTATACTGTGTATGGAGAAATATACAAAACCAGGCGGAGAATATGACACAGCATATATACCGGCGCAGGTCGGGAAGCCCTTCATCACTTATGTAATCGGATCTGACAATCTGTCAGATGATCCAGTCGAAAGCGTATTTGTAAAATATTTGTGGATAACATTCAGGAACATAATAGGATCCGGTGATCAAACACTATACTGGCGCAAAAAACCAGCACTATCAAGCAATGGAAGCTGCCCAAAATCAATAATGAGCACAAGATTAAGATTTGAGCCATATCATACTGATAATTGCACAGGCACTAAGGTAGGCCAGACATTTGCACAAAAAATACTTGGGTGATATATCAGTAGTTGCATTTACCAGAGCTAAACAATTTGGAGTCTAGACAATGAGAAATTTTAGTAAAAAAGTAATGGAGTCAAGAGAATACGCGGAAGACTGGCTGCAAGCAGCAGAATCAGTGCTTATGTGTGTGCGATCAATTTTAGCTGAATCAGACAAGCGGTGGGGAAAGTCAGAACCAACAGAAGGGACGGGGTACACTAGGGTACCAGAAACCCTAGCAAATAAACTGTTCTCAAAAATTAATATACTTGATAGCGTCGATTTTGCTCACGAGTCCCGCATGGGAGACGGACGTATTGATAAGATTATTCAACGTGCTGGGACTGATTATAGAGGTCTCGAAACACCAAACCGCGAACATAAAACAATTGAAATAGACGGGCCGACATTATCTATGTTTCCGATGGATCTATGCGGCGAAAGGGATGTAAACATATATAAAACTATAGTCTACAGGGGAAAGAGTCCTGATGTGTGCATATTAGAAATGGAGGCGGCGCTGAATAAGATAAGGGCGCAATCAGATATCATAATATATCGTGTACGACCATCGCTAGAGCCTGTTTACAATGGAGACGAGTATATTTATCATCAGTGCCGATGCAGATTGACGACAGTCCCTGATCTTACTCATGAGCAGTGGGATGATATCGGGATAAAAGAAGAGGGTGCGGACATTATGCGGCGAGATCCCACAGGTGAAGAGGTTTTGATTGTATGAGTGTTAATGTTAATTTCAAACCACATACAGAAATTGATATCTGGACATTAGATTGGGCGAATGGTGGCGCATATCTTGAGGGCGACCTTTCTCTCGATGAGATAGATTATTGTAAACTTGATGAGTATGAGCTGTGTTGTGACTCAAATTATCGGGCCAAATCATTAAAACAGAAAGGGCGGCGCTAGACCGTGAAAATTAGGAGGTTTAAAAGTGAAACAAAATCTTAAATATGAATATAGAGATAACAGGGGGTTGTTGATAGACCCTGATTTGATAATTTCGCAGCTAGATATAATCAACAAAAGCGAAAGTGAGGTTGCAGAATTCCTCGGGGAAGAGCGGATGAGTAGAAACGGACAGGCATCATCATTTCTCCAGATGTTCTCTACCCAAGAAAGATGGTATGTAGAACGCTGCCACAAATTAGATAATCGCTACGATCTGGGCGAAATTAATGGGTTTGGACTGGCGCAGGATAAAGAAATCGACATTGCTAAACAACAGCTGACTTAGTAATGTATTTATGACAGCAAAAGCTGAAAACCACGTGCATGACAAAACTCTATTGAGAATCAGGGAGACGCTCGAGAGAATAAGCTGTCAATTAGCATTTATCGACGCCGCTACACTATTGTTAGCAAGCCACTATAAAAACAACATACCGGTCGACACAGGAAAACGCTTGTCAGATTGCCAGCATGACGCATACAGTAAGATAATGACAGCATATGACAGTATCCTTGCCGGCGCCGACCGAATACACGCTGAGTGCAACAAAACACTAGACAGTTAATCATGCCAGACGAACAAACAGAAAAAAAACAAGTACGTGCTTATAACAGCAGTAAAACATGGCGCATAGAGGGAATAGACAGAAACAGAGCCCAGGTAAAGGAATGGATATGTAACACGCTCGAATACTCAAGCTATTCTCTCAGAGGCATGTTATTGAGTTTCGAAGGGACACCGAAAAGGGAATTAGTAGTTGGGTGGTTAAAAAAAGATGATGATTTCGCGGCCAACTATGCACGTGTGCGCACGACAATGGCTGACTATTTAGCCGAGGAAATCCTTGATATCGTTGATGATTCTACTAATGATTACATGGAGGACAAATCAAAAAACGGTGAGGAGACTGGTGGATATAAGTTTATGGGTGAGCATGTGCAGCGCAGCAAGCTCAGAGTAGATACTCGTAAGTGGTTGATGGCAAAGGCAATGCCAAAGAAATATGGCGAGGTTATCAAGCTTGAGGTTGACAATATTGCTTACGGTGAGCGGAGTTTACAGGATCTTAGGCAGATGGCTGCTGATTACGTGCAACTAAAGGGCCAGCAGAGGAAAAAGATAGAGATGGACTCAGATGTTGACTAGCTGGTACCCCAAGCACCCCTATTTTCAGACAAATGGTACCCCTGGTACCCCTGTTTTGTACAATCGGTACCCCATCAGTACCCCGAGGACGACATGAAGACTATAAAAGTAAGTGATAGCTTGCATTCCAGACTGATTGAGCTATCAAAAAGGCATGAGATCCCAGTCAACCAGTTAATTACTGAACTGCTAGACGACGAAGAAGGGAATCTTTTGGAGCAGATGCACATGAGATTCGATGGACTGGAAGAAATGATAAAGTCTGATGGGCATGGGCCGGTTAAGCTTTCTGCAGCACAGGAAGAAATCACAGAGACAAAACAACAGAAATTCCTCAGAATAAAAAAAGAAGCCGAAGCACAGGAAAAAGCCAGACGATATGCAATCGAGCACCCGGAAGAGTGTGACCAAACCCGAGAATATATTATGCTGATAATTCCCACAATACCCCTGATTTACCGTTCATCTGGTAAAACACGCCGCTTATACAGCCCGTCACGCCATTTAAATCACCACCCCCTTGTCCTACTATGGCATAAAAAGCAGGTTTGTTGTGGCCGGTCGTAAACTAAAAAGGGATCGAATCAGGTCAGAAAAGCAGTTTCGTGCTTTAATGTTGGCGATAAACGCCAAAGAGCTATCACAGCCAGGTAGTTTCGCGCAGTTTTGTAAAGACGCGTGGCATGTAAACGAACCGCAAACAGAATTGATATGGAACTGGCACCTCGACGCCATGGCAGCTTATATCGAAGCATATGCGCTGCGTACTATTAATCGGTTGATACTCAACGTCCCCCCTGGATCACTAAAAAGCATGATGGTGGCAGTATTCATGCCGGCATGGGTCTGGACGTGGGACGATAGTCGCAGGTTTATCAATCTAACCAACGAAATCGGACTCGGTACTCGTGACAGCCGCCGAATGAGAGACATAGTCAAATCAGAGTGGTATCAAGCGAGATGGCCGCACGTGCAGTTAAGCGTGGATCAAAAAGAGAAATCTAACTTCGAGAACACAAACAAAGGATTCCGGATGGCGATCGGCTTCGGCGGTAATATCTCAGGTAAGCGTGGCACTGATCTACTGATAGATGATCCGATCGATACTAAAAAGGCATTCAGTGACGCAGAGATAGCTACAGTCAATGATACATACGATCAAGCTGTAAGCTCAAGACTCAACGATCTGACAAAAGACGGCATCATTGTAATCATGCAGCGTACCAGGACTAATGATTTAACAGGGCACCTGCTGGCCAAGACGGAGCAAAACTGGGTACATTTTAAAATTGCCATGGAGTCAGAGGGGGTGGGGGGCTACGATCCACAGAGAGACATTGGAACCTTATTATATGCCTCCCTACCAATTTCCGATAATCGAAAAAATGGAGAATTGATGTTCCCCGAACGCTTCCCCGAGAGTGTCGTTAAGGGGTTGAAGGAGGATTTAGGGGATTACGGTACGGCTGGTCAGTTAAACCAGCGCCCTGTTCCTTTAGGTGGAGGAATAATTAAGGATGAGTATTGGACATGGTGGCCAGAAGACACGCCGTTGCCTATTCGTGAGCATGTATTCGTATCATGGGACACGGCATTTACTGATCGTGATGTGAAGAGTGCGTCATACAGTGCTGCGACTGTATGGGGTATATTCTGGCATGAACAGAAGCAGCGACATTGTATGATGGTTTTATCAATGTGGTATGGTAGGGTGAGTTATCCTGATTTAAGGGCTAAGGCCATGTTTATGACTGAACATTATGAGCCTGATTGTCATTTGATTGAGAAAAAGGCAAGTGGCTCAAGTTTGGTGCAGGATTTAAAGCGAGCTGGATCTGGTCGTAGGCGAGTCAGGTTGAGGACTTATCGCCCTGATAGAGATAAGGTATCGAGGGCTAATACGGCTACCGCTGTAATGGCGGGTGGTGTTGTCTATGTTCCTCCGAGGAAGTGGGCAAGAGAGTTAGTTAGATTGGTTGGTTTATTCCCGGCAGGGCCTCCTGAGAGTTCTGATGTAACAGATACCGTAACACAGGCGGTTTTATATTTGAAAAAGGGGTTGTGGGTATCACACCCTGATGATGATGATTTAAGCAATAGAATGGCTGAGGTTCATGATGAGGATTATCACGAAGAAACTGAGGGGATGTACGGGTAATGGTCATGAAAAAATATTTTTACAATTTTGAGTTTTATGGAGTTCCAGGATGAGAGATAAAATAGTAGAGCGTTCTATTGAAGGGGCTGTCGACCAAAAAGAACCCCCTGATATCAAGGGTATTATTTCAATTGTCAAGGAAGGTGGCAAGGAATTACTAACGGCTGAGGAATATGACGAATATTCTGTTTATGAGAATGAGATTTACTCATCTCAGAACCCTGATGATCATAATGCTAATTTAGCAGACCATGTTGAAAGAATCGATAATTCATACATTAACAGGCTGGCAAATGACATAAAGGAGTGGGTAGATAACGACCTTAATTCAAGAAAAGACTGGATGGCAAAGGAAGTCAGGGGGATAAGATTGCTTGGTCTTTCTGATAAAACAATTGGTGGCGGGAGTTTTAAGGGGGCGTCAAAAGTAACCCATCCATTATTGATTGAGGCATGTACTCAGTTCCAGGCGCGCGCAATTGCAGAAATATGGCCGAGTGATGGTCCTGTAAATACGATTATTGTTGGCAAGATTGATGATGAGAAAGAGCAACAGGCGCTGCGTGTAAAGAATTATATGAACTACCAGTATGGAAAGCAGATGCCTGATGCGTTCGAGGATGAGGATAAAATGTTATTTCGTCTTCCGTTGTCCGGGTCATGTTTTAAGAAGACATTCTATAACCCAATGGAGGATATGGTTGTATCAAGGTTTGTTGAGTCAAGTGTGATGATAGTCCCATATGCTGCAACAAGCCTTAAAACAGCCGTTAGATACACAGAAAAATTTGATGAGTCTGCCAATGAGACACTGAAGAAAATGGCAGCAGGTATCTATCGCGATGTCCCGATAAGAACAACGGACTATTCAAATAACGAAAAAACAATTGTAGAAGAGGAGATCGACGATACACAGGGGAAGGAATTTGTACAGTATGAAGGAGATCATTTAAGTACCCGATATGAATGCTATTGTAATTTAGATTTACCTGGGTTTGAAGACATTACAGAGGATGGAGAAGTCACAGGAATATCATTGCCATTTGTTGTTACGATCGACTACGATAATGAGGACGTTCTGGCAATAAGAAGGAACTGGAAACAGCACGACAGGAAAAAGAGCCGTCGTGTTTACTATACGCACTATAGGTTCTTACCAGGCCTTGGTTTCTATGGTTATGGGCTTACTCACGCTATTGGTGGTCTTGCAGAATCTGCTACAGGTGCCTTACGATCACTGCTTGATGCAGCCGGATTTGCCAATACGAAGGGCGGGTATAAAACGAGAGATGCAAGGATAACCGGTGGGGATAGTCCTATAGGAATGGGCGAATGGCGCGAGGTTGATACGACAGCAGATGATCTTAAATCAGCTTTCTTTGCACTTCCCTATGACGAACCAAGCAAGACTATGTTTGAACTGTTGGGGATGCTTGATGACCTTGGGAGGCGGTTTGCTTCTACCACAGAGGCAATGGTTGGTGAAGCAAGTAACAATGGCCCTGTAGGAACTACCCTTGCACTGATCGAACAGGGGTCAAAGGTCTCATCTGCAATTCATAAAAGACTGCATCACTCAACAGCGCATGAATTTAACTTACTCGCTGAACTGAATGGTGAATATCTACCAGATGATTATCCATACTCAGTTCCAGGTAAAGATTTATATATTCTGAGCAAGGACTTTGACGACAGGGTCGATGTTATCCCGATTTCAGATCCAAACAGCATTT